>NZ_BAABCQ010000005.1:0-103681 GCF_039539045.1 Streptomyces marokkonensis | reverse complement strand
TGCCGGTGAGGAAGGTGGACTGGGCGGCGCAGGTGACGGCGGGCAGGACGGTGCCGAGAGGGGCGCGGGAGCCGGACTGGCCGAGGTTCTTGAGGTGGGGCATGTGGTCGAGGAGTCGGGGGGTGAGGCCGACGACGTCCAGGACGAGGAGGGGGGTCGGTCCGTCGGAGGAGCGCTGTCCGTCCGAGGGGGGCGGTCCGTCGGACTGGGGCGGTCGGGTCATGGCAGTTCCTTCAGGCCGAGGTCCGTCAACAGGTCGCGGGCGAGGGTGAGCTCGGCGGCGATGCCGTCGGTGAGCTGGGCCCGGGCGCGGGGCCGCAGCTCGGGCGGGAGGGCCTGCCAGGTGTAGGTCTCGACCTCCAGATGGCGGGTGAGCGGGCGCGGGCCTCCGACCAGCCGGGTCAGCGCGGCCTTGAGTACGGGGAGCGTGGAGGTGAGGGGCGTGGCGGGGGCGGCGTGCAGGGGCACGTGGAAGTGGGAGCGCCAGGGCGCTGTGCCGGGGAGCGTGTCAGCCGTCAGGGCCTCGTCGAGGTCGTCGGTGCCGTGCAGGGCGGCGGTGCCGGAGGCGTCGACCGGGCCGGGGGTGCGGGTCTGGTGCAGGAAGCGGGGTTCGGCGAAGGCCGCGAGGGCCTCACGGACCTGGGGAAGATGGGGGTGTTCGGCGTGCAGGGCGGCCGACAGCTGGGACTTGACGACGGGGACGCCGGCCGCGGTCAGGGCGTCGATGGCGGTGTGCGGGTCTTCGAAGGAGGTGGCGAGGTGGCAGGTGTCGACGCAGATACCGATGCGGTCGTGGGCGATCGCGGTCAGGGGGGCGATGGCGTCGTGGGTCGTCTCCACCACGCATCCGGGTTCGGGTTCCAGACCGATGCGGATGGAGCGGCCGGTGAGCTCCTGGAGGGCGTCGAGGCGTTCGCCGAGGGTGACCAGGGCGGTGCGGGCCTTGCCGGCGCGGGTCGCGTCGTAGGCGGTGCGCCAGGCCAGCGGCAGGGTGGAGATGCTGCCCTCGGTGACGTCGTCGGGCAGAAGGCCGGCCAGGAGCCGGGCCAGGGAGGTGGTGTGGTCGAGGCGTTCGGGATCGGCCCAGTCCGGCTTGTAGACGCGGTACTTGACCTCTTCGGCGCCGAATCCCTCGTACGGGAAGCCGTTGAGCGTGACGACCTCCAGGCCGCGCCGGTCGAGTTCGGTGCGCAGCCCGCGCAGCGCGGAGGGGTCGGTGACCAGGGCGTGGGCGGCGGACCGGGCGAGCCACAGCCCGATGCCGAGTCGGTCGCGGCCGAGTCGGCGGCGGACGGGCTCGCAGTGGTCGCGGAGCTGGGCGAGGACTCCGTCGAGGGTCTCGGCGGGGTGGACGTTGGTGCAGTAGGCGAGGTGGACGGTGGAGCCGTCGGGGTGCCGGAAGCGCATGGCTCACTCCC
This sequence comes from Streptomyces marokkonensis, assembly GCF_039539045.1. Classification (NCBI taxonomy): domain Bacteria; kingdom Bacillati; phylum Actinomycetota; class Actinomycetes; order Kitasatosporales; family Streptomycetaceae; genus Streptomyces; species Streptomyces marokkonensis. Next base: position 102,263 of record NZ_BAABCQ010000005.1, on the reverse strand, counting down.
CGCCGCGCAGGATGGAGTTGCCCTCGTGCGTGGCGTCGGCCGAGGTCACCTCGAGGCTCAGGCGTCCGCTGAGTCCGTAGAAGGCGACGGGGTTGCGCCACAGCACCCGGTCCACGTCGTCCTCGGTGAAGCCCTCGGTGAGCATCAGGTCGCCGACCTTCCGGGTCTTGAGCGGGTCGCTCTTCCCCCAGTCGGCGGCGGAGTTCACGAGGACCCGTTCGGGGCCGTACTCGCGCAGCAGGGCGACCATGCGGACCTCGTCCATCTTGGTGTCCGGATAGACGGAGAAGCCGAGCCAGGCGCCGCTGTCCTTGGCCTCCTTGACGGTGGTCTCGTTGAGATGGTCGACCAGCACACGGTCCGTGGGCAGCGTGGACTCGCGGACCACGTCCAGGGTGCGGCGCAGGCCGGCGAGTTTGTCCCGGTGCGGGGTGTGCACCATCGCCGGCAGGCCGTGGTCGGCGGCCAGCTGGAGCTGGGTGGACAGGGCGGAGTCCTCGGCGGGCGTCATCGAGTCGTAGCCGATCTCACCGACCGCCACGACCCGGTCCTTGACGAGATAGCGGGGCAGGTCGTCGAGGACGGGGAGGCAGCGGGGGTCGTTGGCCTCCTTGGGGTTGAGCGCGATCGTGCAGTGGTGGGCGATGCCGTACTGGGCGGCGCGGAAGGGCTCCCAGCCGAGCAGGGCGTCGAAGTAGTCACGGAAGGACGCGGGCGAGGTACGTGGCTGGCCGAGCCAGAAGGAGGGCTCGACGACGGCGCGGACGCCGGCGGCGTACATCGCCTCGTAGTCGTCGGTGGTGCGGGAGGTCATGTGGATGTGGGGGTCGAAGATGCGCATCAGGACTCCTTGCCGTGGGGGCCGGCCGTGCCGTGCGGGGGACGCCCGGACTCGGTCAGGGCCAGGACGCGGTGCAGGTCTTCGGGGACCGGGCGGCCGGCGGCGGTGCGTTCGGCGGCGTAGTCGGCGAGCATGCGGGCGAGTTCCCCGTCGGCGTGGGCCCGTCGGTCGAGGTCCGCCACGCGGTCGACGGGGACCCCGGTGAACAGGCATTTCAGGACGGCGTGCCGCCACTGGTGCGCGTCGAGGTGCCGAGCGGCGTACGGGCCGAGGGCGGCGCCGACCAGCCTGGTGTCGTTGGTGCGCAGGGCGTCCTCGACGAGCGGGAGCGCGTCGGGTCCGGTGACGAGGTGGGGCAGCGCGTGCAGGACGGCGCGGCGTTCGTCGGCGGTGCCCTGGGAGTAGACCCGGGTCAGGGCCTCCGTGTCGGCCTGGGCCGCGTGCAGGACGAGGACACGGGCGGCGTCGGCATGGGCGGGGCCGCAGCGGCGTCCCGCCTCGGCGAGGCGCAGCTCCCACACGGTGACGGGTCCGTGCGTGGCGGCCTCTTCCAGGGCCTGGTCCAGCCAGGCGCGGGCGGCGCCGCCGAGGCCGGCGGTGAGGGCGGCGCGCAGTTCGGCGGGCGGGACGTGGGCGGGGGTGATGCCCTGGAGGGCCTGCCCGGCGGGGGTGCCATCCGTGTCGCGGGGGGTGGGGGTGACGTCGGTGGCGCGTGGCTGCGTCATGGGTGTGGCTCCCTTCAGCGGGTGGCGGAGGGTTCGCCCGAGCGGTTCGAGAGGGGGGACGCCGCCGCGGCCCGGCGGAGGAACGGGAGGGAGTGTTCGGCGAAGTGGGGGCCCGCGTGGGAGTGGCGGGGCAGTTCGACGACGGTCAGGCCCTGGTAGCCGGTGGCGGCGAGGGCTTCGAGGACGGGCGGGAAGTCGATGTCGCCGTCACCGAAGGGGAGGTGTTCGTGGACGCCGCGGCGCATGTCCTCGATCTGTACGTGGCGCAGCCAGGGTGCGGCGGCGCGCACGCAGTCGGCGGGAGCGGCCGGTTCGAGGCACTGGCAGTGGCCGATGTCCAGGGTGAGGCCGAGGTTCTCGGGGTCGCCGAGAGCACGGCGCAGTCGGTGGAAGTCGGCGAGGCCGGCGAGGAGGTGGCCCGGTTCGGGTTCGACGGCCAGGGGGACGCCCGCGGTGGCGGCGGCGTCCAGGACCGGGGCGAGGGATTCGGCCAGCCGTTTCCACGCCGTGTCCTCGTCCGTGCCCGGCGGGGTGATGCCGCTGAAACAGTGCACGGCGTGGGCGCCCAGGTCGGCGGCGACCCGGACGGCGCGGAGGAGGAGGTCGGCGCGGCGGGCGCGGTCGTCCGGGTCCGGGTCGAGCAGGGAGGGTCCGTGTTTGCGACGCGGGTCGAGCACATAGCGTGCCCCTGTTTCCACCGTGACGCCCAGACCGAGCGCGTCCAGCCGGTGAGCGACCTTGCGGGTGCGGGCCGCCAGGTCCGGAGCGAGCGGGTCGAGGTGCATGTGGTCGAGGGTCAGGCCGACGCCGTCGTAGCCGAGGTCGGCGAGGAGAGTGAGGGCGTCGTCGACGCGGAGGTCCGCGAGGCCGTTGGTGCCGTAGCCGAAGCGGAGGGGAGTGCGGGCGGAGGCGTCGCCTGCCTTGGGTGTCACGTGATACTCACCTTCCTCGCGAACTTCCGGCCGAGCGGGGCCAGCGCCGCGATCAGCAGCGCGGTGGCCGGTCCGCCGGCGCGGGCGGTGAGCGCTGCCTGGAGCGGGATCGTGGCGCGGATACCACCACCGACGGCGCGTTGGGTGAGCTGGGGTGAGGGGTTGAGAGCGGCGTGGAAGTAGGGGCGGGCAGCGGTGACGGCGTAGGCGGCGGTGAGGGCGGAGGTGAGCGCCGCGGTGGCCCGGCCGGGGGTGAGCCGAGGAGCCGGACCGGGCAGAGCGGCCCTCTCGGGCAGCGCAGCCCTCTCGGAGAGACCCGCCCTCTCGGACAGACCGGTGTGCCGGGACAGACCGGTGAGCCGGGACAGACCGGTGTGCCGGGACAGACCGGTGAGCCGGGACAGACCGGTGAGCCGGGGCAGGCCGGTGAGCCCGGACAGACCGGTCGGCCCGCACCGGTCGGCTTCCGGCACGGGGCCGGCTCCCGGACTGGACGTGCCGCCCGGGGACGGATCGGTCACGCCCGCCGCCCCTCCCCGCAGACCGGTCCCTGCCAGCAGGCCCGTACCGCCGGGCAGGCCGGAGGCGGCGGACGGGCGGAGCCCCTCGGGAGCGGGGCGGTTGGTCGGGCCCGGCAGGCCGGGGGCGGCTGCTTCCCGTCGGTCTGCCGGGAGTCGGGTGGGGCGGTGACGGGACACCAGGCGGGCCAGCAGGCCGGTCGTGGCGAGGGCCGCCAGGGGGGCGAGGGAGGAGCCGCCCCGGGTCTCCTCGCGGGACACTGCCGTGACCGCCAGGGTGTGGGTGCCGAGCAACGCCGCGGAGGGCACGGCCGCGCGGACGTCGCCGCCGGTCGCCGCGGCACCCAGCAGCAGGTCGAGGCCCCGGGCGGCGGCCATGGCCAGGGGCCCGGCGGGCGTGTGCTTCAGGGTGAGGTCGTACGCCCATACGGTGGCGGCCAGCGGGACGGCCACTGCCACGGCGGGCCGGCCGGCGCGGGCCGCGAGGGCCAGGCCGGCCGCGGTCAGTCCGCAGGCCGCCGTGAGGGCGGCGGTCGGGTGGACGCGGCCGGACGGGATGGGCCGGTGCGGGCGTTCGGCGGCGTCCTCCGCACGGTCCGCCCAGTCGTTGAGTGCCATGCCGGCCTCGTACAGGCACAGGGAGGAACCGACTGCGAGCAGGGTGCGAGGGCCGGCCCGGACACCGGTCGCCGCAGCGCCGGCGAGTACGTCGCCGGGGACGGTGAACACGGCGGGCAGCCGGAGGAGTTCGGTCCAGGCACCGGCGCGGGCGCGGACACCGGGGCGGCGCCCGTCCGCGCTCGGGCCGCCCCGGGACGGTCCCTCGCGGTCCCGGTCCGGTCCCTCGCCGTCCCGGGACACCGCACCGGCGTCGGCCGGCGCCCCGAGTGGACGGCCCGCGGGCACCCTCTCCGTGCGGCTCATCGCCGCTCCCCGGCGCCGGAGGCGTCCGCATCCGCCCGGCCGCCCCCCGGGTCCCCGCCCCGCAGCTCCGCAGCGAAACGTGTCAGCTCCGCGTACTGTTCCGAGAGGCCCGAAGGCCCGTCACCCACCGGGTCCTTGAAGTAGAAGCCCAGTTCGTCCAGCGGACCGGACAGGCCCCGCTCCCGGGCGCGGACGACCAGACGGGCCAGGTCGAGGACGAGCGGGGCGGCGAGCGACGAGTCGCAGCCCTGCCAGGTGGTCTGCAGGAACATGCGGGCGCCGAGGAAGCCGTCGAAGGCGATGTGGTCCCAGGCTGTCTTCCAGTCGCCGAGCGCGGGCACGTCGTCGATGTGGACCTCGCCCTGGGGCGCGGCACCCAGGGTGTCGGCCAGGACACGTTCCTTCCCGGCGTTCTTGGCGGCCGCCGCCGCGGGGTCGGCGAGAGCGGCTCCGTCGCCGCCGCCCAGGAGGTTGGTGCCGGACCACGCGCGCACGGCGAGGGCGCGCTGCAGGAACATCGGGCCGAGTACGGAGCGCAGCAGGGTCTGCCCGGTCTTGCCGTCGCGACCCGCGTACGGCAGGCCCGACGACTGGGCGAGCGGGGCCAGCGCCGGGTGGTGCAGGCCTGTGGAGGGAGTGAAGTTGACGTAGGGGCAGCCGGCGCGCAGGGCGGCCGCCGCGTAGAGGGAGCTGGGCGGCAGTGTGCCGTCGGTGGGGGCGGGTTCGGTGGAGGCGACGTTCACCACGACGGCGCCCGAAAGGCCCTGGCGGCGCACGAAGTCGCGGATGTCGTCCGCGAAGACGTCGATCCATTCGTCCTGGGTGTGGTCCGGGCCGCCGTCCGTGGCATCGGAGAGGGATCGGCCGTACAGGGACCCACCGGACACGGACTCGCCGGACACGGACTCGCCGGGCGTGGGCCCGCCGGACCCAAACCCGCCGGGCGTGGGCCCGCCGTGCCTGATCTCCCGGTCGGCGGCGACGAGTTCGGCGTGCACGGCGGACGGCAGCCCGTGTGGCAGGACGCCTCCGGCGGCGAGGTGTTCGGCACGCTTGGGCAGCGGGCAGTCGACGGTGTCGTGGCCGCCGAAGACGAGGGACGACAGCGCCGGCAGACCGCACGAGGTGAAGGGAGGGGTCTCGGTGATCATGCCGGTCGGTGGATGGAGCCCGGCGGCGACGGCGGCGCAGCCCGCGATCGCCGTCGTGGCCACGGAGCCGCGTGCCCCGATGAACCAGACGCCGAAGCGCGGGGCCGAGGAGGGGGTGGGCAGGGACGGCTCGGCGGACATGGGCAGCCTCCTTGTCGTACGCGAACCGGGTGTGAGCGCCGGAGGGGGACGAGCGGGGCGCCGGGCTCGGGGCCCGGCTGGACGGCGGGCGGAGGTCCGGCGTCCTCCGCCCGCCGCCGTTCCGGTAGCCCTAGGAGGACAGTTCCTTGAGCTGGATGTTGCGGAAGGAGACCTGGTCGTCGGCGCCGTGGTTCTGCAGGCCGATGTGGCCGTCGGTCAGGCTCCGCTCGGGGTCCTTGTTGGTGAAGTCGTTGATCTTGACTCCGTTGAGGAACACCTGGAGGCGTTCGCCCCGGACCTTGATCTCGTAGGAGTTCCACTGGCCGGGCGGACGCAGGACCTGGTCACGGGCCTTGATGTTCGCCGACTTGAACGAGTAGACGGAGCCCGTGGTGCGGTCGGCCGCGTCCGTGGCGTCGATCTGGATCTCGTATCCCTTGTCCACCGCGGACCAGGGGTCGTCGGAGGCGGGGAAGCCCACGAAGACCCCGGAGTTGTCGTCGCCCCGCATCTTCCAGTCGAGCTTGAGGGAGTACGACTTCAGCTCCTTGGCCTGGTACCAGAGCAGGCCCATGCCGCCGTTGGACTCCAGCGTGCCGTCCTTGACGTCGAAGGAGCCGGGGCCGGCCTGCTTCCAGCCGTCCCGGGTCTGGCCGTTGAAGATGTCCCGGTGGCCCTTCTCCGGCTTGCAGTCCGCCTTCACCTGGCCGGTGGCGTACTGCATGCCGCCGAGCAGGTGGGTGCGGAAGGCCTCGTCCGCGTAGGACTCCTTGGTGTGGCCACCGCCGGTGTAGAAGGAGCGGCCGCCGCCGTAGCTCTGGCACCAGGCGATCGGGTGGTCGCCCTTCATGTTCCCGCCGTCGTAGGTGGTCTCGTCGAGGGTGGCGAGGACCTTGGCCTGCTCACGCGGGTTGGTGCGGTAGTTGTACCACTCGTCGGTGCGCTCCCACGTGTCGTCCAGGTGCGCGGTGGACGGGTGGTCGTGGTCCTCGATGCGCACGGTGGCCTTCTGGATGGCCGGGTGCGAGTCGAAGTGGGCGCCGACCAGGCCGCCGTAGAACTCCCAGTCGTACTCGGTGTCGGCGGCGGCGTGGATGCCCATGTAGCCGCCGCCGTTCTTCACGTAGTTCTCGAACGCCTTCTGCTGGTCGGCGTTGAGGACGTCACCGGTGGTGGACATGAAGGCGACCGCGTCGTACTTGGCGAGGTTGGCCGTGGTGAACTGTCCGGCCTCCTCGGTCGCGGTGACGGAGATGCCGGCGGGGGTGCCGAGTTCCTTCAGCGCGGCGACGCCCTCCGGGATGGAGTCGTGGCGGAAGCCGGCCGTCTTGGAGAAGACCAGGACCTTCTTGCCCTTCTTGAACCGCTCCTTGGAGAACTCGAAGTCGTCCACGTCGAACAGCGCGCCGTCGCCGCCCCGGAAGACCAGGTAGATCTCCGTGGTGCGCTTGGGCAGCGAGCGCAGCGGCACGTCGACGTTCTGGAACTTCTCCCAGCCACCGGTCGGCGGGATGTACGCCGAGCCGTGCAGCTTGCCGGTGGGCGAGCCGGTGCGCAGCTCGACGAAGCCGCCGGCGCCGCCGGACGAGGCCCGGACGGTCAGCTTCTTCTGCCCGTCGAACTTGTACGGGTCGAAGGAGATCCAGTCGCCGTCGTTGATGTCACCGACGGTCTTGCCGCCGTTGGCGCCGGTCTTGTCGATGACCGCGACACCCTGCTGGGTGGCGAAGTGCTCGGCCTGGCGGTGCGGCGGCTGGATCACGGTGCGGGCGGTGCCGGTCAGTGCCTCCTGGCCGTTCGCCCCGCCGTCGGTGTAGCTGGCGCCGACGACGCCGTAGATGTTGGCGTTGGGGTCGTGACCGCCGTCACCCGGCGGCGGGTTGAGGGTGCCCTCGCAGCCCATCTCGCTGGTCAGCTCGTGGGCGTGGGAGTCGTGGCCGAGGCTGTAGGCGACCTTGACCTTGGTGCAGTCGACGGTCTCCTCGGGGTCGGTGACCTTCACCTTGAAGGGGACGGGCTCCCCCATGGGAAGGAGGCTGCCGTTACCGGGGACCTCGATCTTCACCGTGGGCTCGGTGTTGCCGACCACGATCCGCGCGCTGGCGTTGCCGGTGTTGCCCTCGGGGTCCTTCGCGGTGAAGGTCGCGGTGTAGGTGCCGACCTTCTTGTACTTGTGGGTGGGGGTGAGGCCCTCGCCCTTGGTGCCGTCGCCGAAGTCCCAGCTGTAGGTGAGGTCCGGGGAGTCGGCGTCGTTGGCGGTGGCGGTGAACTTGACCTTCAGGCCGGCCGCACCCGACGTCTTGTTGGCGCTCACCTCGGCGATCGGGGAGAAGCCGTCGTCGGCGTTCTCGATCCGGTAGAGCGCGGAGTCCTTGTCACCCTGGAACCAGGAGAGACCGTAGTCCAGGACGTAGAGCGCGCCGTCCGGGCCGAACTCCATGTCCATGATCTGGGTGCCGGTCCACGGGAAGTCGTTGATCTTCGCGACCGCGCCGTCCTCGGTCTGCTCGATCCGCTTGATCCAGCGGCGGCCGAACTCGCCGGCGAAGAAGTCGCCGTCGTACTCCTCGGGGAACTTCACGGAGGAGTCGAGGTCCGGGTCGTAGCGGTAGACCGGGCCGCCCATCGGGGACTCGGAGCCGCTGCCGAACTCGGGCACCGAATCGCCGTCGTACGGGATCCAGGCGGCCTGCGCGGGCGGCAGATCGACGAGGCCCGTGTTGTGCGGCGAGGTGTTCTTCGGGGCGGCGCAGTCGAACTTCTCGCCGGAGGTCTTGGTGGCGAAGTCGTAGTCGACGTAGGCGTCGTTGTCGCCGGTGCAGAAGGGCCAGCCGAAGTTGGCGGGCTTGGTGACCTTGGCGAACTCGACCTGGCCCGCCGGGCCCCGGTTCGGGTCGGCGGCGCCGGCGTCCGGACCGTAGTCGCCGACGTAGATGGTGCCGGTCTTCTCGTCGATGTTGATCCGGAACGGGTTGCGGAAGCCCATCGCGTAGATCTCGGGGCGGGTCTTCTCGGTGCCGGGAGCGAAGAGGTTGCCCTCCGGAACGGTGTACGAGCCGTCCTCGGCGACCTTGATACGGAGGATCTTGCCGCGCAGGTCGTTGGTGTTGCCGGAGCTGCGGCGGGCGTCGAAGGCCGGGTTGCGGTCCGGGCGCTCGTCGATCGGCGTGAAGCCGTCGGAGGCGAACGGGTTGCTGTCGTCGCCGGTGGACAGGTAGAGGTTGCCCTCGGCGTCGAAGTCGATGTCACCGCCGACGTGGCAGCAGGTGCCACGGGAGGCCGCGACGTCCAGGACCTTCTTCTCGCTGGCCATGTCCAGCGTGCCGTTGGGGTTGAGGACGAAGCGGGAGAGGCGGTTGACGCCGTCGAACTTCTTGAAGTCCTCGGCGGTGCCGTTCTCGGGAGCGTCACCCGCGGGCGTGTCGAGCGGCGGGGCGTAGTAGAGGTAGATCGCCCGGTTGTTCTCGAAGTCCGGGTCGACGCCGACGCCCTGCAGGCCCTCCTCGTCATGGCTGTAGACGTCGAGCTTGCCTGCGACCTTGGTGACGCCGCCCTGGTCGGTGATGCGCAGCGTGCCGTCGCGGGCGGTGTGCAGAACGCTGCGGTCCGGGAGTACGGCGAGCGACATCGGCTCACCCGTCTCGGGCTCACCCTTGGCCAGCGGTACCTGCTGGAACTGGCCCTCGGCCGCCGCCGGTTCGTCGGCCGCCGGCTGGGCGCCGGCTACGGTCGCCGGGGTGCCCACGGCCAGCATCAGGCCGGTGAACAGGGCGAGGGTGGTGCGAAGCCTGGGACGCCTCGTGGTTCTGGTGCTGGTGCCGGTGCTTTTGAGTCTGCTTTTGTGCACGAAGTCCCTCCGGGAACGGGTGGGCCGTACGGAACGGGTGCGAAGACGTGCGATGCGGCGGGCGCCGGGGTGCGCCGTCACCCCGGAGGTGCGGGTGTTCCGATGTCCTGAACACTTCAGGGACGGTAACCGCGATCCTCCGGGGCGAACACCCCTTGGATCAGAAACGGTTCAACTTTTTCCCAATACAGGACAAAGCAGGATTCGGGCAGACCGGACCGGGGACCGGCAGACGTTCCGGCCCCCGTCCCGACCTGCGCTCACGCCGGCGCGGATCAGCTGTTGAACGCGGCGTCGAAGGACGCGCTGGGCGGATCGAAGTCGAAGGTCTTGAGGCGGGTGAGTGCCTCGGGGGCGCCCTGGAGCCGGTCCATGCCGGCGTCCTCCCACTCGACGGAGACCGGGCCCTGGTAGTCGATGGAGCGCAGCATGCGGAAGACGTCCTCCCAGGGGACGTCGCCGTGGCCGGCCGACACGAAGTCCCAGCCGCGGCGCGGGTCGCCCCAGGGCAGGTGGGAACCGAGCCGCCCGTTGCGGCCGTCGAGGCGCTTGCGGGCCTCCTTGCAGTCGACGTGGTAGATCCGGTCGCGGAAGTCCCACAGGAAGCCGACCGGGTCGAGGTCCTGCCACACGAAGTGGGAGGGGTCGAAGTTGAGGCCGAAGGCGGGCCGGTGGCCGACCGCCTCCAGGGCACGCTGGGTGGTCCAGTAGTCGTAGGCGATCTCGCTGGGGTGGACCTCGTGCGCGAACCGCACGCCCTCGGCGTCGAAGACGTCGAGGATCGGGTTCCAGCGGTCCGCGAAGTCCTGGTACCCGCGCTCGATCATCGACTCGGGGACGGGCGGGAACATGGCGACCAGGTGCCAGATGGCCGACCCGGTGAAGCCGATGACGGTGTCGACGCCGAGGCGCGCGGCGGCCCGTGCGGTGTCCTGGATCTCGGCCGCGGCGCGCTGCCGTACACCCTCCGCGTCGCCGTCGCCCCAGATACGGGCGGGCAGGATGGCCTCGTGGCGCTCGTCGATGATGGCGTCGCACACGGCCTGGCCGACCAGGTGGTTGGAGATCGCCCAGCACTTCAGCCCGTACTTGTCGAGCAGTTGGCGGCGCGAGTCCACGTAGGAGGAATCCGCGAGGGCCTTGTCGACCTCGAAGTGGTCGCCCCAGCAGGCGAGCTCGAGGCCGTCGTAGCCGAAGTCGCGGGCGAGGCGGCAGACCTCCTCCAGAGGAAGGTCCGCCCACTGGCCGGTGAAGAGAGTGAAGTTGCGCGGCATGTCGCTGCCAGCCTCCTCAGAGGGCGATCGGGGTGTAGACGGAGTTCTTCTCGGCGCTCTCCTCCACCGCCGCCAGCACGCGCTGCACCTGCAGCCCGTCGGCGAAGGAGGGTTCGGGCCGGCGGCCCTCGGCGACGGCCCTGACGAGGTCGCGCACCTGGTGGACGAAGGTGTGCTCGTAGCCCAGTCCGTGGCCCGGCGGCCACCACGCGTCCAGGTAGGGGTGCTCGGGCTCGGTGACGAGGATGCGCCGGAACCCGGCGTACTCCCCCGGCTCCGTACCGTCGTGGTACGACAGCTCGTTGAGCCGTTCCAGGTCGAATGCGAGCGATCCGCGCTCACCGTTGAGCTCGATGCGCAGGGCGTTCTTGCGGCCGGTGGCGTACCGGGTGGCCTCGAAGGAGACCAGGGCGCCGGAGGCGAGGCGGCCGGTGAAGACGGCCGCGTCGTCCACGGTGACCTGGCCGGTGGCGCCGTCCGCCGAGCCGGCCGACAGGCCGCGCGGGGCGCCGTCGGGCAGCGGGCGTTCGCGTACGAAGGTCTCGGTGAGGGCGGAGACACCCGCGATCCGCTCCCCCGTCAGGTACTGCGCCAGGTCGACGATGTGGGCGCCGAGGTCGCCGAGCGCTCCGGACCCGGCCTGCTCCTTGCGCAGCCGCCAGGTCAGTGGCGCGTTGGGGTCCACCAGCCAGTCCTGGAGGTACGTCACCCGCACGTGCCGCAAGGGGCCGACGCGGCCCTCGCCCACCATCCGGCGGGCCAGCGCGGTGGCCGGCACCCGACGGTAGTTGAACCCGACCATCGCCTGCTGTCCGCGTGCGCCCGCCTCGTCGGCGGCCCGGGTCATCGCCTCCGCCTCGGCGACCGTGTTGGCGAGCGGTTTCTCGCACAGGACGTGCTTGCCGGCGGCGAGCGCGGCCAGCGCGATCTCGGCGTGGCTGTCGCCGGGGGTGCAGATGTCGACGAGGTCGATGTCGTCCCGTTCGATCAGGGTTCGCCAGTCGGTCTCGGTGCTCGCCCAGCCGTGGCGGTCGGCCGCCGTGCGGACCGCGTCGGCGTCCCGGCCGCAGATCGCGGCCAGTACCGGGTTCAGCGGCAGGTCGAAGACGCGGCCGGCGGTGCGCCAGCCCTGGGAGTGTGCGGCACCCATGAAGGCGTAGCCGACCATGCCGACGCGCAGCGGCGGTCTGGTCGCGGACGCCCACGTCGCACTGGTCCCGGTCCCGCTGTCGGTCCCGGTTCCGGCGGCTGATGCCTCCGCCCCGGCCCCCTCGGGCTGCTTCGGCTGTCCCATGCGGATGTCCTCCTCGTCGTGGTGGCGCGGTGGGGGGTGGGCCCCGCCCGACGGCCGGCTGGTCAGGCCGGCCGTGGGGCGGCAGCCCTCACTTGAAGCCCGTGGGCATGTACTGGTCGACGTTCTCCTTGTCGACGACGGCCGAGTAGCAGGTGACGGTCGAGGGGATCTCGAACTCGGCGAGACCGCTGACTCCCTTGCCCTGGCCGAGGGCGCGGGCCAGGTCGATCGCGGAGGCGGCCATGGTCGGCGGGTAGAGCACGGTCGCCTTCAGTACGCCGCTGTCCGCCTTGATGGCCTGGAAGGCCGAGAGCGCGCCCGCGCCTCCGACCATCAGGAAGTCGTCGCGGCCGGCCTGCTCGATGGCGCGGAGCGCGCCCACGCCCTGGTCGTCGTCGTGGTTCCACATGGCGTGGAAGTCCGACTGGGCCTGGAGCAGCTGGGCCATCTTCGCCTGGCCGGACTCGACGGTGAAGTCGGCGGCCTGCCGGGCCACCTTCTTGATGTTCGGGTAGTTCTTCAGGCCGTCGTCGAAACCCTTGGTGCGCTGCTGGGTCAGTTCCAGGTTGTCCAGGCCGGCCAGCTCGATGACCTTGGCGTCCGGCTGGTCCTTGAGCTTCTCGCCGATGTAGTGGGCGGCGTTGAGGCCCATGCCGTAGTTGTCGCCGCCGACCCAGCAGCGGTATGCCTGGGGGCTGTTGAAGATGCGGTCGAGGTTCACGACCGGGATGCCGGCGCGCATGGCCTGCAGTCCGACCTGGGTGAGCGCCTTGCCGTCGGCGGGCAGGATCACCAGGACGTCGACCTTCTTGTTGATGAGGGTCTCGATCTGGCCGATCTGCTGGGCGGTGTCGTTGGAGCCCTCGGTGACCTCGAGGGTGACGTCCGAGTACTTCTCCGCGCGCTGCTTCGCGTTGTCGTTGACGGCGTTGAGCCAGCCGTGGTCGGCCTGCGGGCCGGCGTAGCCGATGGTGACGGCCTTGCCCGGCTTGTCGTCGGCGGCCGGCTGCGTGTCCGCGGAGGCCTTGTCGCCACCGTCGTCGGGGTCGTTGCTCGTACACCCGGTGAGGACGGCACCGGCGGACACGGCGGCGGCTCCGAAGAGCAGTCCTCTGCGACTCGTGAGCTCTGTCATGGCGGTGAACCCTTTCCTCAATGCGTGCTTGCGGTACGGCGCTGGACCAGCACGGCGGCGACGATGATCGCGCCCTTCGCGATCTGCTGGACGTCGCTCTGCAGGTTGTTCAGGGCGAAGATGTTGGTGATCGTGGTGAAGATCAGGACGCCGAGCACGGAGCCGAGGATGTGGCCGCGCCCGCCGGTCAGAAGCGTTCCGCCGATGATCGCGGCGGCGATGGCGTCGAGTTCGTAGAGGTTGCCGTTGGTGTTCTGGCCGGAGCCGGCCAGGACGATCAGCAGGAAGGCGGCGATGCCGCAGCACAGCCCGGACAGCAGGTAGAGGTAGAGCCGCTGGCGGCGGACGTCGATGCCCGCGAGCCGGGCGGCCTCCGCGTTACCGCCGACGGCGACCGTGCGGCGGCCGAAGGTGGTCCGGTTGAGCACCAGCCAGCCGATCACGGTGACGGCGGCGAACACCAGCACCAGGGGCGGTATGCCGAGGATGTACGCGTCGCGCTCGCCGAGGTCCAGGACGCTGGGGACCGTGACGACCTGGGTCCGGCCGTCGGTGATCTGCTCCGCGAGACCGCGCGCCGAGGCCAGCATGGCCAGGGTGGCGATGAACGGCACCATCTGGCCGAACGCGATGAGCACCCCGTTGACCAGACCGCAGCCCACGCCGACCACGACCGCCGTGAAGAGGATGCCGACGAACCCGTACTCCTGGGTGGCGACCGTGCTCGCCCACACCGAGGCCAGGGCGACGATGGCGCCGACCGACAGGTCGATGCCGCCGGAGACGATGACGAAGGTCATGCCGACGGTGACGACGCCGATCACGGACGCCTGGGTGAGCACCAGCTGGAGGTTGCGGGTGTCGAGGAACGAGTCGGGCTGGGTGACGCCGCCGATCAGGACCAGTACGGCGAGCACGCCGAGCAGGGTGAGGGTGCGGACGTCGGCGCGGCCCAACTGGACCCGCCAGGCGGGCGGACCGTCCACCGGTGCCGTCTTGCCGGTGCCGTCCCGCGGCGGGGACACGTGCTGCGTCATGACGCCGGGCTTCCTTCCATCACGAGGTCGAGTACGCGGTGTTCGTCGAGTTCGCGGGCGGGGGCCTCGTGCACGACGCGGCCCTCGCGCAGTACCAGCACGCGGTCGGCGAGGCCCAGTACCTCGGGCACCTCGCTGGAGACCAGCAGGACGGCGAGGCCCTCGTCGGCGAGGCGGCGGATGACCGCGTAGAGCTCGGCGCGGGCGCCGACGTCGACACCGCGGGTGGGTTCGTCGAGCAGCAGGACCCGGCAGCCGCGCAGCAGCCAGCGTGCGAGCACCGCCTTCTGCTGGTTGCCGCCGGACAGGGTGCGCACGGGCGCGGAGGGGTTGTCGGGCCGCAGTGACAGCTCGCGGGTCGCCTTGCGGGCGGCCGCCAGTTCCGCGCCCCGGTCGATCCAGCCGCCGCGCGAGAAGCGGGACATGGTGGAGACCGACACGTTGCGGGTGACGGACTCCAGCATCAGCAGGGCCTGCGCCTTGCGTTCCTCGGGGGCGAGTCCGATCCCGGCCCGTACCGCGGCGCGCACGCTGCCGGGCCGCAGCGGGCTCCCGTCCACGAGGACCTGACCGGCGCTCGCCTTCCGGGCCCCGTAGACCGTCTCCAGGATCTCGGAGCGGCCGGAGCCGACGAGGCCGGCGAGACCGACGATCTCGCCGGGGCGGATCTCCAGGTCGAGGGGGGCGAACTCGCCGTCCCGGGCCAGTCCCCGCACGCTCAGCACGGGCTCGGCGGATGAGGGTGACGTGGGCCGGTCCGGGAAGACGTACTCGACGTTGCGTCCGGTCATCAGCGCCACCACCTCGCTGGTCGGCGTCGACTCGGCGGGCAGCCCGCCCGCGACGGCCCGGCCGTCCTTGAGGACCGTGACCCGGTCGCCGATGCGGCGGATCTCCTCCAGGCGGTGCGAGATGTAGACGACGGCGACGCCGTCGGCGGTGAGGTCGGCGACGATGCGGAAGAGGTTGTCCACCTCGTCGGGGTCGAGCGCGGCGGACGGCTCGTCCATCACGATCAGCCGCACCTCGTGCGAGAGCGCCCGCGCCATGGACACGATCTGCTGCTGTGCCGCCGAGAGCTCGCCGACCAGTTGCCCCGGGTCGACCTCCGGATGCCCGAGTCGCTTGAGCAGGTCGGCTGTCGACGCCTTCGCGGCCCTTCCCCGTACGACGAAACCGGCGGCGGTCGGCTCATGACCCAGGTGGACGTTCTCGGCGACCGACAGGTGCTCCACCAGGTCGAGTTCCTGGTAGATGGTGGCGATGCCGAGGCGCATGGCCGCGATGGGCGACCGCAGGGTCACGTCCTCGCCGCGCCAGCGGATGGTGCCGGTGTCGGGCTGGTGGGCGCCGGCCAGCACCTTGATGAGGGTGGACTTCCCGGCGCCGTTCTGGCCGAGCAGGCAGTGCACCTCGCCGGCCTGGACGTCGAGGTCGACGCCGTCCAGGGCCCGGACTCCGGGGAACGACTTGGTGATGCCGGACATGCTGAGCAGCGGTGGTTCTGATGCCATGTGAGGTCCCCTCGGCGGGCGTGCGGGCCGGTGTCAGGGCAGAACGGAGCAGGGCTTGGCAGGCGGAGCGGAGCAGGACAGGACTGAGCGCTGTGCTGGTGGATCTCGGTGTACGAGTGGTGCCTACGCGGGTGACGGTTGATGCCTGCGCGAACAACGGATGGTGCCTACGCGAACGGGTGGTGCCTACGCGGGTGACAGTGGTGCTGCGCGAGTGCCGGGTGGTGCTATGCGGGTGCCGGGTCGTGCTACGCGGGTGCCGGGTCGTGCTACGCGGGTGAGAACAGGTGGTCGCTGATCAGCCGGGCCGCACCGATGACTCCGGCGGTGGGGCCCAACTCCCCCAGTACGATGGGCAGGTTGCCGGTCGCCAAGGGCAGCGACTGGCGATAGACCTGGGTACGGATCGCGGCGAGCAGGTTGTGGCCGAGGCCGGTCACCCCGCCGCCGATCACCACCAGGCCCGGGTTGAAGAAGCTGACCAGGCCGGCGATGACCTGGCCGGTGCTCCGGCCGCCCTCCCGGATCAGCTCCAGTGCGGTGGCGTCACCCGCGGCGGCCGCGGCGGCGACGTCGGCGGCGCTGAGGCCCCCGTTCGCCTCCAGGCGGCTGGCGAGCTCGGCCGACAGACCTTGCTGGGCGGCCTCCGTGGCGTCGCGGGCCAGCGCCGCGCCGCTGAAGTGGGCCTCCAGACAGCCCCGGTTGCCGCAGGCGCACTGGCGTCCGTCGGGCACGGCCTGGATGTGCCCGATGTCGCCCGCGCTGCCCGTCGTCCCGCGGTAGACCTCACCGCCGACGACGATGCCGCAGCCGATGCCGGTACCGATCTTGACGACGAGGAAGTCGTGCACGGTGCGGGCGACACCCGCGTGCTGCTCCCCCAGTGCCATCAGGTTCACGTCGTTGTCGACCATGACCGGGCAGCCGAGTTCCTGACTGAGCGCCTCCCGTACGGGGAAGCCGTCCCAGCCCGGCATGATCGGCGGGGCCACCGGCACGCCCTCGGGGAAACGGACCGGCCCCGGGACGCCGATACCGGCGCCGTCGAAGCCCTCCGCGAGCCCCGAGGCCCGCAGCTTGGCGGCCATGGACAGTACTTGCTCGAAGACCGCGACCGGTCCCTCGCGTACGTCCATGGGCTGGTTGATGTGTCCGAGGATCTCCAGCTCGGCGTTGGTGACGGCGACGTCGACCGAGGTCGCGCCGATGTCGACGCCGAGGAAGCGCAGCCCGGGGTTGAGGCGGATGTTGTGGCTGCGGCGCCCGCCGCGCGAGGCGGCGAGTCCGTCGGCCACGACCAGTTCCGTCTCGAGCAGCCGGTCCACCTCCACGGCCAGCTTCGACCGTGAGAGATCGACCTGATCGCCCAGCTGGGCACGGGAGTTGGGCCCTCCGTCGCGCAACAACTGGAGCAGTCGCGCTTGGTGGGCGTTGGCGGGTCGTGCCGTCATGCGCCTCACGAACCCCTCCCCGCCTCAATCGGCCTTGAGTGCGCCGGTTCCGGCCACGTCCAGTGGCTTGCTTTCGGATGGAACGTAGCAGTGGGCGCCGGGTGTGGGAAGAAGTCACGCACGAATTGCTGCGAACTTTCTCCACTGAGTGGACAAAGAAGGTCCCGATGTCCGGCGGCCCAGGACACGGCGGGGCCGCCCGGCCATCGCGCCGGGCGGCCCCTGAACAGCCTCTGACCTTGCGATTCTTCTCGCGCTCGGCAGGAACGCCGGGTGTGTTCGGTGTGCTTGGTGTGCTTGGTGTGCTCACGCATCAGCCGGGGCGCCGCCTGCTCGTCCCGGCCCGCGATGTGCCGGCGAAGGGGCCGTCGCTGCCGACGACGTGGACGCCGCCGTTGCCGCGACCACGTCACACGACGGAGCGGGGGTGGTCGTTCAGGGGCAGCGGACGACCTGTCCGGCGTAGGAGAGGTTGCCGCCGAAGCCGAAGAGCAGCACCGGGTCGCCGGTGGTGATCTCGCCCCGCTCCACCAGCTTGGACAGGGCGAGGGGGATGCTCGCGGCCGAGGTGTTCCCGGACTCGACGACATCGCGGGCGACCACGGCGTTGACGGCGCCGATCTTCGCCGCGAGGGGTTCGATGATGCGCAGGTTCGCCTGGTGCAGGACGACCGCGGCCAGGTCGGCCGGCGCCACTCCGGACCGCTCGCAGGCCTGGCGCGCGATGGCGGGCAGCCGTGTGGTCGCCCAGCGGTAGACGCTCTGCCCCTCCTGCGCGAAGCGGGGCGGCGTGCCCTCGATACGGACCGCGTTGCCCATCTCGGGCACCGATCCCCACAGCACGGGGCCGATCCCGGCCTCCTCGTCCGGCGCGCAGGCCTCCACGACGACGGCCCCCGCCCCGTCACCGACGAGCACGCAGGTGGTGCGGTCGCTCCAGTCGGCCACCTCGGACATCTTGTCCGCGCCGATGACCAGTGCGCGGCTCGCCGAGCCGGCCCGCACCGCGTGGTCGGCGGTGGCCAGGGCGTGCGTGAAGCCCGCGCAGACGACGTTGACGTCCAGCGCGGCGGGTCCCGGGATGCCGAGGCGGGCCGCGACACGGGCGGCCATGTTCGGGGAGCGGTCGATCGCGGTGGACGTGGCGACCATGACCATGTCCACGTCGGCGGGGGTCAGCCCGGCCGCCGCGAGCGCCTTCGCCGCGGCGTGGCCGGCCAGCTCGTCGACCGGCTCGTCGGGCCCGGCGATACGGCGGGAGTGAATGCCCACCCGGCTCCTGATCCACTCGTCGCTGGTGTCGACCATGCCCGCCAGATCCTCGTTGGTGAGGACCCGGGCGGGCTGGTAATGACCGACGGCGGTGATGCGGGAGCCGTGCATGGGTGGAGACCTCACTGCCTCGGGTACGGGATCCACCAGTGTGATGAGTGACCGACGGGTACGACGGCAGGTGATACGACAGGAAACGGGCGCCCGGCTTGTCGGCTTCGGTCAGCATCCCCGGCACCCTTCCCCGCGTCCCGGCCTCGGCCGTTGCTCAGCCGGTGAACAACTGGGTCGCCTTCCGGACGAGTTCGTACAGCCCGTAGGCGAGTGGTGCGCCCACCCAGAGCCAGGTGAAAGTGATCAGCGGCCGCCTGTCGGGGAGGTCAGGCGGACTCTGGCTGCTGTCGTCGGGCATCGGTGGCCTCCTTCGGCGTGGGGGCGGCGGGCAGGTGGTGGCGGGCGTGGACCGGGCGGACGAGTTCGTTGGCGACGAAGCCGACGACCAGCAGCCCGATCATGATGACGAAGGACATCCCGTACAGGGCCGAGCCGTGCCGCCCGGCCTCCTCCTGCCGGTCGGCGATCCAGTTGACGATCAGCGGCCCGAGGACGCCGGCCGTGGACCAGGCGGTGAGCAGCCGTCCGTGGATCGCACCGACCTGGTAGGTGCCGAAGAGGTCCTTGAGGTAGGCGGGGGCCGTGGCGAAGCCGCCGCCGTAGAACGACAGGACGACGAGGGCGCACAGGACGAACAGCGGCTTGGAGGCGTCGCCGAACAGGGCGATCAGCGTGTACATCAGCGCGCCGACGCCGAGGTAGACGCGGTAGATGTTCTTGCGCCCGATCAGGTCGGAGGCCGAGGACCAGCCGATCCGGCCCGCCATGTTGGCCGCCGACAGCAGCGCCACGAACCCCGCGGCGGCGGTCACCGACACCGGTGTGGAGGTGTCGGCGAAGAAGTCGGTGATCATCGGCGCGGCCTTCTCCAGGATGCCGATGCCGGCCGTGACGTTCATGCAGAGTACGACCCACAGCAGCCAGAACTGCGGGGTGCGCACGGCAGCGCGCGCCGAGACCTGGACGCCCTCGAGCACGGCCGGCGAGCCGTCCGCCCGTTCCTTCGGGCGCGGCACCCGTACCAGCAGCACGCCCAGCAGCATGAAGACGGCGTACGTCAGTCCGTGCACGAGGAAGGCGAGCGCGATGCCGGAACTGTCGGTGCCGAAGGACTTCAGCATCTGCGCCGACCAGGGCGAGGCGATGAGCGCGCCGCCGCCGAAGCCCATGATGGCGATGCCGGTGGCCATGCCGGGCCGGTCCGGGAACCATTTGATCAGCGTGGAGACGGGCGAGATGTAGCCGATGCCGAGGCCGATCCCGCCGACGAATCCGTAGCCGAGGACGATCAGCCAGTACTGCTCCACCGCCGCGCCGAGCGCGGAGAGAAGGAAGCCGGACGAGAAGCAGACCAGGGCGACGGTCATCGCCCAGCGCGGTCCGTGGCGCTCCACGAGCGTGCCGCCGAACGCGGCCGACAGCCCGAGCATGACGATGCCGAGCTGGAAGGGCAGCGCGCTCTGCGTGCCGCTGAGACCGAGCGCGGATTCGAGGGGTGGCTTGAACACGGACCAGGCGTAGGCCTGGCCGATGGAGAGGTGGACCGAGAGGGCGGCGGGGGGAACGAGCCAGCGGCTCCAGCCCGGGGGTGCGACGGGGGGACTCATGGGTCCCCCACCGTAGGCAGCGGGAAAGCGGTTGAGAAGACGGTTGAGCAGACAACCACCGTCCTCGCACAAATTGCCGCGGTCCTCGGCGCCGGGCGGCCGGCGCCCGCGTCGGTGCGGCGATCCACCGCGTTGACGTACGTACCATCGTCCGTGGGCCGCGACCGACGGCCATGAGGCAGTACGGAGTACGGAGTACGGGTGCGCGGCGAAGGTCGCCACGCTGCGCCGGGGGTGGGGCAGCGGCGTCACTCTCCACGTGCAGGACAATGAGACGGTGAAGGCCACCTCGCCGCACGACGACCCGGTGGCCCACGGCAGACTCCGCGTCAAGGGCCGCTTCGGCCACCAGCACGTACAGAACCGGGACCGACCGGTACAAGGGGCACGGACCATGGGACGAGTCACGGAACGACGCAAGGTGATCCGCATACGGGACGGGGCGGTCTCCACCCGCCCGGACACGCTCGTCGCCGAGGAACCGCTGGAGATCCGGCTGAACGGCAAGCCCCTCGCGATCACGATGCGCACTCCGGGCGACGACTTCGCGCTCGCGGCCGGGTTCCTGGTCAGCGAGGGTGTCCTCGCCGAGCAGGGCGATCTCCAGAACATCGTCTACTGCGCGGGCGCCACGGCCGACGGCACCAACACGTACAACGTCGTCGACGTGCGGACGGCGCCGGACGTGCCGGTCCCCGACATCACGCTGGAGCGGAACGTCTACACGACCTCGTCCTGCGGACTGTGCGGCAAGGCGAGTCTGGAAGCGGTGCGCACGACGGCCCGCTGGCCAATCGCCGACACTCCCCCGGTCCGCGTCAGCCCGGAACTGCTGGCGAGCCTGCCCGACCGGCTGCGCGCCGCCCAGCGGGTCTTCGACCGGACCGGCGGTCTGCACGCGGCGGCCCTGTTCGGCGAGGACGGCGAGCTGGTGGACGTACGGGAGGACGTGGGCCGGCACAACGCGGTCGACAAGCTGGTCGGCCGCGCGCTCCAGAACGGTGACCTGCCGCTGTCCCGGTCGGTTCTGCTGGTGTCGGGGCGGGCCTCCTTCGAGCTGGCGCAGAAGGCCGTGATGGCGGGCGTTCCGGTGCTGGCCGCGGTGTCGGCGCCGTCCTCGCTCGCGGTGGACCTGGCCGCCGAGACGGGGCTGACGCTGGTGGGCTTCCTGCGCGGCAGCTCCATGAACGTGTACGCGGGCGAGGACCGCGTCGCCCTGCGGGCAGCGGCCGCCCGGGGCTGACCCGGTTTGCCCGCGGCACGGCGGCGGGAGCATATAGGGGCTTATCGAGCAGGGCTGGTCATGTCCTGTCGTACTGCGCGCTCATGTCCTGATGTACTGATGTCCTGACGACCGGCTCCCTCCCGACCAGCCGCCCGAAGGGCAGACCGTTCATGCCGTCACCTCCCCGTACGCTTCCGCGCTCCCCCCTGTTCGCCCTCGCCTCCCTGTTCGCCCTGGCCGCCCCCTCGCTCCCCGCGCCCGCCGAAGCCACGGCCAGGGCGCCGGAGTTCGAGCAGCAGGTCCTCTTCAGGGCGGACCGGGACCCCGGCGGCTACGCCTGCTTCCGCATTCCGGCGATCGTCCGGACCACCGGCGACACCCTGCTGGCCTTCGCCGAGGGCCGCCTGCTGAACTGCGGTGACGCGGGCGACATCGACATCGTCGTCAAGCGCTCCACCGACGGCGGGCGCACCTGGGGCCCGCTCCGGGTCGTCAACGACGGCGGCGGCGACACCCACGGCAACCCGGCCCCGGTCGTGGACCGCGCCACCGGCCGCGTCCTGCTGGTCGAGACGTACAACGCCGGCCGTACGGACGCCGTCGGCTGCCCGGTGCCCTGCGCCCGCACTCCCCACCTTCAGTACAGCGACGACGACGGCCGCACCTGGTCCGCTCCCCGCGACCTGAGCGCCGGGATCCTGCCGCCCGACTGGAACTCCTGGTACGCCACCGGCCCCGTGCACGGCGTCCAGCTCACCGGCGGCGCCCACCCCCGACGGCTCGTGGTCGGCGTCAACGCCGAGACCTGGGACGGCGGCCGGGTCACCGCCAACCACGCGGCGCTGGTGGTCAGCGACGACGGCGGCGAGCACTGGAAGGTCGGGGCCACCGACACCTGGCCCGTGGCCGCCGACGGCACCTTCCGGCAGAAGCCGTCCGAACTCACCCTCACCGAACGCGCCGACGGCACGCTGCTGGTCAGCGGCCGGGAGGAACACGGTACCGACCTCGGCCACCGCACCCAGGCCGCCAGCCGTGACGGCGGGGACAGCTTCACCGGCCCCTTCCGGGCCCTTGCGGACCTGTACACCCCGCAGGTGCAGGGGGCCCTGCTCCGCCTCGGCGACCGGATGCTGCTGTCCGCGCCGGCCGACCCCGACCGCCGCCGGACGCTGACGATCCGTTCCTCCTACGACGGCGGCGCGACCTGGGACACCGTGGACCGCGGCACGGTCGTCACCCGCGACTGGTCCGGCTACTCCGACATGGTGGCCGTGGACGACGAGACCGTGGGCCTGCTGTACGAGGGCGGCACGGCCGACGCCCGCGACGAGATCCGCTTCGCCCGCTTCACCGAAGACTGGCTCCGGCCGCGCCGGGCCGCCGACCCCACCACCCCCGACCTCGCCGCGGGTGCCGCCCCAGCGACCGTGCTCGGCGGCGCCGGGACGACGGACGGCATGGTGGGCGGCGCGCTCGCCCTCGACGGCGCCGACGACGCCGTACGGCTGCCGTACGACGAGCGGCTGCCGCTGGGGGCCGGGGACTTCACGGTGTCGCTGTGGTTCCGGTACACGGCGGACGACGGGGAGCAGCCGCTGCTGTGGATGGGCGGGGTCGGTACCACACAGCCTCAGGTGTGGCTGCGCGCCGAGCCCGGCGACGGCCGGATCCAGGGGCTGATCACCGCGCGCGACGGCGGGGCGGCCCCGCGCTCGGCGTGGGTGCGCACCGACCGCGCCCACAACGACGGCCGCTGGCACCACCTGGCGCTGCGGCGCGGCGGGGGCCGGCTCACGCTCTTCGTCGACGGTACGACGGCCGGCGCGGCGGACGTGCCGGGCTCGGTCAGCCGGAACTCGCCGTTCGGTGTGCACATCGGCGAGCGCGTGGACGGCCGGGCCCGCTTCACCGGCGCGATCGACGAGGTGCACGTGTGGGACCGGGCCCTGACCGACGCGGAGATCGGTGCCGGAAACCCGCCCTCGGCCGGCGGGAACACCGTCCTGTACCTGCCCATGGACCGGGTGGAGGCGGGCGGCTGAGCGGCGTTGCCCCGACGGTTCAGCGACGTGCCCCCACCGGTTCAGCGGCTCCCGGTGCCGGCCGTGGGGCGCGGCGGGGTGGCGGACTCCTCGGACCCCTCGGACTTTTTGGAGGCGACCGCCTCCGGGTCGTGCGACCGGCGCTTGGCGATGACCGCGCACACCATCAGCTGCATCTGATGGAAGAGCATCAACGGCAGCACGGCCAACGAGGCCTGGGCGCCGAACAGGACGCTCGCCATCGGCAGTCCGGCGGCGAGGGACTTCTTCGACCCGGCGAACTGGATCGCGATCCGGTCCTCCCGGCCGAAGCGCAGCGCCTTCGCCCCGTACCAGGTCAGCAGCAGCATCACGGCGAGCAGTACGGCCTCGACGGCCAGCAGGCCGGCCAGCCGGGCCGGGCTGACCTGACCCCAGATGCCCCGCACCATGCCCTCACTGAACGCCGCGTAGACGACGAGGAGGATCGAGCCCCGGTCGACGAGTCCGAGGACCTTCTTGTGCCGGGCGACGAAGCCCCCGACCCAGCGGCGCAGCAGCTGCCCGGCGACGAACGGCACCAGCAGTTGCAGCACGATCGCGACCACCGAGTCGGCCGAGAACCCGCCCCCGCCGCCGAGCAGGGCGGCGGCGAGCAGCGGCGTGGCGACGATGCCCACCAGCGAGGAGAAGGACCCGGCACAGATGGCGGCGGGCACGTTGCCGCGGGCGATGGAGGTGAAGGCGATGGACGACTGGATGGTCGACGGGACCAGGGCGAGGAAGAGCAGGCCCTGGTAGAGGGGGCCGGTCAGGAGGACCGGGACGAGTCCGCGGGACGCGAGCCCCAGCAGCGGGAAGACGACGAAGGTGGAGGCCAGCACGGTGACGTGCAGCCGCCAGTGCCGCACCCCGTCCATCGCCTCGCGGGTGGAGAGCCGGGCGCCGTAGAGGAAGAAGAGGAACGCGATCGCGGCGGTGGATGCGCCGGAGGCGACGTCCGCACCCGTGCCGCGGGCCGGCAGCAGCGCCGCGAGGCCCACCGTCCCGAGCAGTAGCAGGATGTACGGGTCGATCGGCATCCGACGCGGCCATCGCAGGCGTTTCACGGCGCTCCACTTGCTCGTTCACTGTCGTCCGGCGCGGTCACGGGCCCGGGGCCACGAGCCCGAGGTCGCGGGCCCGGGCTCGCAGGTCTCCGCTCCATCCTGCTCTCTCACTCAGCGATCGGGAATCCGGTATACCGCTCTGACTGTCATCATGTTCCGCGATAACGTGGAGGGATGTACGACCCGTCCCACCTGCGTACCTTCCTGTCGGTGGCCCAGACGCTGAGTTTCACGCAGGCCGCCCGGCGGCTCGGCCTGCGCCAGTCGACCGTGAGCCAGCACGTGCGGCGGCTGGAGGACGCGGCCGGGCGGCAGCTGTTCAGCCGTGACACGCACTCCGTGGAGCTGACGGAGGACGGTGAGGCGATGCTCGGGTTCGCGCGCCGGATCCTGGAGGTGCACGAGCAGGCGACGGCCTTCTTCACCGGCACCCGGCTGGGCGGCCGGCTGCGGTTCGGGGCGTCCGAGGACTTCGTGCTGACCCGGCTGCCGGAGATCCTGGAGGGCTTCCGGCACGACCACCCCGAGGTCGATCTGGAGCTCACGGTGGAACTGTCGGGCACGCTGCACGAGCAGCTGGCCGCTGGGAAACTGGACTTGGTGCTGGCCAAGCGGCGGCCACAGGACCCCCAGGGCGAACCGGTCTGGCGGGACCGGCTGGTGTGGATCGGCGCGGAGCGACTGCGCCTCGACCCGGACCGTCCGGTGCCGCTCATCGTGTATCCGCCGCCGGGCATCACCCGCGCGCTGGCGCTGGACGCCCTGCAGCGGCAGGGCCGCGAGTGGCGCGTCGCGTGCACCAGCGGCAGTCTCAACGGCCTGATCGCGGCGGCCCGTGCGGGCCTCGGCGTGATGGCGCACTCGCGCGGTCTCGTCCCGCCCGGGCTGGTACGGGTGCCGGAGCGGGCCGGACTGCCCGAGCTGGGCCGGGTCGACTTCGTACTGGTCCACGGGCGGCGCCACCCCTCGGCGCAGGGCGCGGCGGACGCCCTGGCGTCGGCGATCCTGGCGGGCGGCGACCGGTTGCACCGGCCCCGGCGGACGGGCCTCGGATAGCCCTACGTACCGGCGGTAAGCAGGTCGTACAGATTCGGTGGAGATTACGGCGCCGAAGCTTACTCAACGGTCAGGAAAGTGTCCGACCCTTCCCCATGTGAGCGCATTTCCTCTCGCTGACCAGCGCGGACACGAGCGCTGTTCGCTTTCTGCACCCCTCCCGACCCCATCCCGCTTGGGGTAGCTTTCACCGCGCTGTGCGGGGCCGTCGGGCGTCACGAGAAGCGGGGAGCGGGGTTTGCGCGAGTTCACCAGTCCTCCGTCCACGGCGGCACCACCGGTGGGCGGTCTCGCCGACATCGTCTTCCAGCATGCCCAGGAAGACCCGCGGCACGTCGCGCTCGGCCGCAAGGACGATGCCGGACAGTGGCGGGACGTGACCGCCGGGGCGTTCCGCGACGAGGTGCTGGCCCTCGCCAAGGGGCTGCTCGCCCAGGGCGTCCGCTTCGGCGACCGGGTCGCCGTCATGTCCCGCACCCGCTACGAGTGGACCCTCTTCGACTTCGCCCTGTGGACGATCGGCGCCCAGGTGGTGCCCCTCTACCCGACCTCGTCGGCCGAGCAGTGCGTGTGGATGCTGTACGACGCCGAGGTGACGGCCGCGGTCGTGGAGCACGAGGACCACGCGATGACGATCGCCACCGTCATCGACCGGCTGCCGCGCCTGCGCGGCCTGTGGCAGCTCGACTCCGGAGCCGTCCAGGAGCTGTACGAGGCAGGCGCCCATCTCGACGACGACGTGGTGCACCGGCACCGGAAGGCGGTCACACCCGACACGCCCGCAACCGTCATCTACACCTCGGGCACCACCGGCCGTCCCAAGGGCTGTGTCGTCTCGCACGGCAACTTCATGTACGAGGCGGACACCGTCATCGAGCGCTGGGAGCCGGTGTTCCACTCCCGGAAGGGCGACGAGGCGGCGACGCTGCTCTTTTTGCCGCTCGCCCATGTCTTCGGCCGGATGGTGCAGGTCGCGGCGATCCGCGGCCGGGTCCGCTTCGGGCACCAGCCGCAGCTGAACGCCGCCGCCCTGCTGCCCGACCTGGCGGCCTTCGGGCCCACGTTCATCCTGGCGGTGCCGTACATCTTCGAGAAGGTGTTCAACGCGGCCCGGCGCAAGGCCGAGACGGAGGGGAGGGCCCGTCCCTTCGAGAAGGCCGTCGACGTGGCCGTGAAGTACGCGGAGGCGGTGGAGGCGAATGCCTGGGGCACCGGCCCCGGCCCGTCGGCGGGGCTGCGGGTGCAGCACCAGCTCTTCGACAGGCTCGTCTACGCCAAAGTGCGGGCGGCACTGGGCGGACGCCTGCGCAACGCCATGTCGGGGGGCTCGGCGATGGACCGGCGGCTCGGCCTCTTCTTCGCGGGCGCGGGCGTGCGTATCTACGAGGGATACGGTCTGACCGAGTCCACGGCGGCGGCCACCGCCAACCCGCCCGAGCGCACCCGCTTCGGCACCGTCGGGGTACCCGTGCCCGGCGTCACCGTGCGCATCGCGGACGACGGCGAAATCTGGCTGAACGGCGACAACGTCTTCCAGGGCTACCTCAACAACCCGAAGGCCACCGACGAGACCCTGCGAGACGGCTGGCTCGCCACCGGCGACCTGGGCGCGCTGGACGAGGACGGCTACCTCACCATCACCGGCCGCAAGAAGGAGATCCTGGTGACCTCCGGCGGCAAGAGTCTCTCACCGGGTCTGCTGGAGGAACGCGTCCGCGACCATCCACTGGTCAACCAGTGCATCGCCGTCGGCAACGACCGCCCCTACGTCGCCGCTCTCGTCACCCTCGACCAGGAGGCCGTCGACCACTGGCTGACGATGCGCCGGAAGCCCCGGCTGCCCGCGGCCGAGCTGGTGCACGACGCCGACCTGGAGGCTGAGGTGCGGCGCGCGGTCGTCGCGGCCGGCACGCTGGTGTCGCAGGCCGAGTCGATCCGCACGTTCCGCATTCTCGCGCAGCCGTTCACCGAGGAGCACGGGCTGCTGACCCCCTCGCTGAAACTCAAGCGCAAGGCCATCGAGAAGGCCTACGCCGGCGAGATCGAGGCGCTGTACACAGCGTGAGTTCGCGGGTCAGGAATGCATCACGGGCCGTGATCGTTGACG
Source organism: Streptomyces marokkonensis (assembly GCF_039539045.1). Lineage (NCBI taxonomy): Bacteria > Bacillati > Actinomycetota > Actinomycetes > Kitasatosporales > Streptomycetaceae > Streptomyces > Streptomyces marokkonensis. The sequence goes on along the minus strand of NZ_BAABCQ010000005.1, from coordinate 74,965 downwards.
ATGTGAGTACCACCTGACCACAACCGAAGGATCAAGAGCTCGTGAGCAGCAAGGTCCCCCCGATCATCCTGAACAACGGCGTCGAGATGCCCCAGCTGGGCTTCGGCGTCTGGCAGGTTCCGGACGACGAGGCCGAGACGGCCGTCGCCCAGGCGCTGGAGGCCGGGTACCGCAGCATCGACACAGCGGCGATCTACGGCAATGAAGAGGGCACCGGCAAGGCGCTCGCCGCCTCGGGCGTCGCCCGCGAGGACCTCTTCGTCACCACCAAGCTCTGGAACACGGACCAGGGGTACGACTCCACCCTCCGCGCCTTCGACACGTCGCTGGCGAAGCTGGGCCTGGAGTACGTCGACCTGTACCTGATCCACTGGCCCATGCCGGCCAAGGAGCGGTACGTCGACACGTACAAGGCGTTCGAGAAGCTGCACGCCGACGGCCGCGTCCGGGCCATCGGCGTCTCCAACTTCTACCCGGAGCACCTGGAGCGGCTGATCGGCGAGACGTCGGTCATCCCGGCCGTCAACCAGATCGAGCTGCACCCGCACCTCCAGCAGCACGCCGCCCGTGAGTACCACGCGGAGCAGGGCATCACCACCGAGGCGTGGTCCCCGCTCGGCCAGGGCAAGGGACTGCTGGAGGTCCCGGCGATCGTGGCGATCGCCCAGAAGCACGGCCGCACCCCGGCCCAGGTCGTGCTGCGCTGGCACCTCCAGATCGGCAACGTGGTCATCCCGAAGTCCGTGACGCCCTCCCGGATCAGGGAGAACATCGACGTGTTCGGCTTCGCCCTGGACACCGAGGACCTCGCGGCGATCAGCGCGCTGAACGAGGACCGGCGACTGGGATTCGACCCGGCGGAGTTCAACGGGGAGTGATCTACGGGGAATGAGACGCCGCCCCGCGCGAGGGGGACCGGCCGGTACGGCCGGTCCCCCTCGCGGGTCTCGGTCGGGCTGCTGCCCCGACTGCCGTCAACTACCCGGTCAGGAGGGCCGTCGGGCCGTGTAGACCGTGTGCGCCACCAGTACGAACACGTCCTGGCGCCGGTGCACGCTCGCCTCGTCCCCGGGATCGAGCAGCCGGTCCAGGGTGGCCCGGTCGCCCGTGTCCAGGCCGACCCCGACCCGGTCGCGCATCCGGGACAGCGAGGAGACGACGTGCGCGCGGGCCTCGGCCGAGACCGGCGCGGGCAGGTCGAGCAGGAAGCTGCGGGTGCCGGTGTGCTCGAGTCCCGCCGACGTCAGCAGCGCCGGCCAGTCCTCGGTCTCGGCCACCGAGCCGGGCACGTTCGCGCGCATCTCCGCGAAGAAGTCCTCCTCCACGGCGTGCATCCTGGCCTGCAGCCCGGGACGCCCGATGCCGAGGTCGCGGGGCAGGAACCGGGCGGGCAGTCCGCCCTCCAGGACCGCCAGCGTGCCGCCGGGTGTCAGGTGGCCGGCGAGCGCGGCGAGGGCCGCGCGCTGGTCTCCGAGGTGGTGCAGGCTCTGGCTGGCCCACATCAGGTCGGCGGGGTAGTCGAGTTCGCCCAGTACGCCGGGCAGGTCGCCGGCGAGGATGCCGAAGCGGTCGCCGACGCCCAGCCGGTCGGCGCGGGCGCGGGCCCGCTCCAGCAACGCTCCGGCGCCGTCGACGGCGACGACACGGGCGCCGGGGAAGGCGTCGGCGAACAGGCAGGAGACGACGCCGGGGCCGCTGCCGACGTCGACGATCAGGCCGGGCTCGGTCACCTCGCGTGCCAGCCAGGTCATGGCCTGCCGGTACAGCGGTGCGTACAGCTCCGCCTGCGCCTCCAGGAGCGGGGCCATCTCGGCCCAGTCCATATGCTCGTGGCCGTGGCCGTGGCCGTGGTCCTGGCCGTGGCCGTGGTCCTGGCCGTGTACGGGGTCGTGCTTGTGCTGGTGGTCGTGCGCCATGCTGGTCAGCCTCCCGTTCGCGATGCCGCCAGGGTGCGACGACTCACCACGTCGGGGCAAATCACTTTGCCACAATCGCAAAAGGGCACCACCGGGGTCCGATCCGGAGACCGGACCCCGACGGCGTCACCTACACGGGAGCCCGCTTACGGCAGCGGCGGGTAGGCGTTCTTCATCAGCTCCTGGAACTGCGCGGAGAACCAGTGCCCGGAGATCGGGGCGTTGTCCAGGGCGCCTGACGGGTTGTTGCCGTTGCGCTCGTTGCCCCCGTACGTCGGGTCGCACATCCGGTCGAAGCCCTTGCCCTCGTCGTTGTCGATCGGCTCGCTCGCGCCGTCGGACTCGCCCGGGGGCTTCATCCAGACGTACGCGTCGATCCCGGCGGCGGGAGAGGCCTGCGGGCGTTCGCCGAGGCCCGCTCCGGACTGGTTGCACCAGTTGCCGAGGTGGATGCGACGGTCGTAGCGGCCTTCGTCCACGTAGGCGTTGACGTCGGTCTGCGGGCCGGGACCGGCGGGCCGGGCGGCGCCGCCCCAGCCGTTGCGGGAGGTGTCGATCAGCATGCCGAGGTTCTGGTCGAAGCCGAGTGTGACCAGCTTGTCGCGCATGGCCTGGGCGTAGGAGAGCTCGTCGGTGTACTGGTTCCAGTCCACCCAGTCGGACTGGCGCACGGGGGTTCCGTTCACGGAGTCCGTGATCTTGAAGTTCTCCTCCTTCAGGGCGCTGTAGTTGGCGGTGTTGACGATGAAGCCGTGCACGTCGTCGACGGTCGCCCCCTCGGTGGTGGCGGCGGTCTTGAACATGTCGGCGGAGGGGCCGAAGTTGCTGTCCCAGCCGAGCCAGCCGTGGTGGCCGGCGTCGACGTAGTTGTAGACGTTGGCGGTGTCGCCGAGCTTGTTCAGGGCGTAGCCGACGCCCTTCTGGTAGTTGCCGTTGGCCTTCATCACGTCGCAGTTCTTCGTGGCGGTCGGCCGCCCGCTGACGTTGGTGACCAGGTTGGGCAGCGAGTCGATCTCGACCGTGGTGACGATCCTGAGGTCCGCGTACTTCGGGTCGGCGAGGATCGCGGCGATCGGGTCGATGTACTCGGTCTTGTACCGGTCGATCTCCGTCGCGCCCAGTTCTCCGTTGGAGGCGAGGGCCGCGCAGTCGCGGCCGGGCAGGTTGTAGATGACGAGCTGGATGGCGAGTTCGCCGGAGCCCTTCTGCGCCAGCGCCTCGTCCAGGTGGTCGCGCAGACCCATGCCGCCGTTCACGCCCTCGATGGCGGCGATCCGGTCGAGCCACACACCGGTGGGCTGGTCGGAGATGCGGTCACCGCCGGGTTCGGCGGCGGCCTTCTCCTGCCACTCGGGGTTCACGTAGACCTTGGCGCCGTCGTAGGGGTTGTCCACCCGGTCGGACGGGCCACCCGGCTCCGGCGGGTCGGTCGGATCCGGATCGGTCGGGCCCGGGTCGGTCGGGCCGCCGTCGTCGACGTTGCAGGTCTCGCCGTTGAGGGTGAAGGTGGCCGGGATCGCGTTGCTCCCGCTGTAGGTGGCCTGGAAGCCGAAGCCGGCCGAGCCGCCCGTGGACAGGGTGCCGTTGTACGACTCGTTGGCCGCGGTGACGGCGGCACCGCTCTGACTGACCTTCGCGTTCCAGCTGTTGCTGACCTGCTGGTTGCCGGCGTACGTCCACCCCAGCGACCAGCTGGAGGTGGCGGCGCCGTTGTTGGTGACGGTGACGGCCGCGGTGAAGCCGCTGCCCCAGTCGTTCTGTATCTCGTAGTCGACGGTGCAGGGGACGGCCGCCGCGCCGGCGTTCGCGGAATGGGCGGCGAAGGCCGTGCCGGACGCCCCGGCGACCAGCGTCAGGGCAGCGAGCATCGCGGTTCTGCTACGGGTCATGAGTGCGGGTTCCTTCTTTCGTGGGGGTGCGGGTGCTGTCGTGCCGGGCCGCGCGCCAACCGGGCGCGGCCCGCCGCCGAACGGCATGGGGGTGCCGTGGCGGGAGATCAGGAACGGCCCGCGGGCACGGTGGGACCGCCCGGGGGATGTGCGAGCCGGCACACCGGCCGATGACGCGTGGGACCGGCCGCGACCGCGGCTAAAAGTCCTGAACACGGAAGGTGGAGCGGGGGATGTCGCATGAGCGACTCCTTGCAGTTCGGGCGCGCCGTGACGAACGCGTCGACTGATGGAACCGCTCCCACTGGTGCCGATGAAGGTAGCGCCAAGTGACGGTGAAGACCAGAGGAGTCACCGACTTTCTCGCGGCGACCTCTGTCGAATCTTTTCGACTGTTCACACCTCTTGACCGCTGTGGACCCGCTCTTCACTATGGGAGCGCTCCCACTGGTTCAAGGCTTGTTGCTCCTCCCCCACCGCTCCCGAGCCGCAGGAGGAACCAGCACCATGCACCCCCGACACAGACCCGGACGCCGCACCACGCGGCGACTGTGGACGGCCGCACTGGCAGCTCTCGCACTCCCCCTCACGATGGTGGGCACCGGATCGACTCCCGCCCGGGCCGCCGCCCTCCGGTGCAGCGTGGACTACCGGACCAACGACTGGGGCTCCGGCTTCACCGCGGAGCTGACGCTCACCAACCGCGGCGGCGACGCCATCGACGGCTGGACACTGACGTACGACTACGCGGGCGACCAGAAGCTGACCAACGGCTGGAACGGCACCTGGTCCCAGTCCGGCCGGACCGTCACCGTGAAGAACGCCTCGTACAACGCGACGATCGCCGCCGGGGCCGCTGTCACGACCGGCGGGCAGTTCACGTACAGCGGCACCAACGCCGCGCCCACCGGCTTCGCGGTCAACGGCACCGTCTGTGCCGGAGAGCACCAGCCGCCCATCACCGTGCTGACCAGCCCGGAGGCGGGCGCGGTGTACTCGCAGGGCGAGGCGGTCCCGCTGGCGGCCACGGCGGCCGCCGCAGACGACGCCACGATCAGCAAGGTGGAGTTCTACGACGACACCACGCTGCTGGGCACGGACACCAGCTCGCCCTACACGCACTCCGCCTCCGGATTGACCGTGGGCAGTCATTCCCTGGTGGCGAAGGCGTACGACAGCACAGGCGCCTCCGCGAGCTCGACACCGGTCGGCATCACGGTCGCATCGGGACCCACCGTGGTGGCCGCACCCACCCAACTGGGGGTTCAGCAGGGCGAGTCCGGGACGTACGAGGTCAAGCTCTCGAAGCAGCCGACCGCGAACGTCACGGTGACCACGGCCCGAGCGAGCGGCAACACCGGCCTGACCGTCTCCGGCGGCGCGAGCCTCACCTTCACCCCGTCGAACTGGGACACCGCCCAGAAGGTGACCATCGCGGCCGACGCCTCCGGCACCGGCTCGGCCCTCTTCGAGTCGACGGCGCCCGGCCACGGCAAGGCCGCGGTCAACGTGACCCAGCTGGCCGCCGCGAAGGACTACGACGCCCGCTTCCTGGAGCTCTACGGGAAGATCACCGATCCGGCGAACGGCTACTTCTCGCCCGAGGGCATCCCGTACCACTCGGTCGAGACGCTGATCGTCGAGGCGCCGGACCACGGGCACGAGACCACGTCCGAGGCGTACAGCTACCTGCTGTGGCTCCAGGCCATGTACGGCAAGGTCACGGGCGACTGGACGCGGTTCAACAACGCCTGGGAGATCATGGAGACGTACATGATCCCCACGCACGCCGACCAGCCGTCCAACTCGGCCTACAACGCCTCGAAACCGGCGACGTACGCACCCGAGCTGGACACGCCGGACGAGTACCCGGCACCCCTGGACGGCGCGGTCTCCGTCGGCCCGGACCCGATCGCCGCCGAGCTGAAGTCGGCGTACGGCACGGACGACGTCTACGGCATGCACTGGCTCCAGGACGTCGACAACACCTACGGCTACGGCAACTCGCCCGGCAACTGCGAGGCGGGGCCTTCGGACACCGGCCCGTCGTACATCAACACCTTCCAGCGCGGCGCGCAGGAGTCGGTGTGGGAGACGGTGCCGCAGCCGACCTGCGACGCCTTCAAGTACGGGGGGCCCAACGGCTACCTCGACCTGTTCACCGGTGACGCCTCGTACGCGAAGCAGTGGAAGTTCACCAACGCCCCGGACGCCGACGCGCGGGCCGTGCAGGCCGCGTACTGGGCGGACATCTGGGCCGAGGAGCAGGGCAAGGGCGACGAGATCGCCGGCACCCTCGACAAGGCCGCCAAGATGGGCGACTACCTGCGCTACGCCATGTTCGACAAGTACTTCAAGAAGGTCGGCGACTGCGTGGGGCCGACGAGCTGCCCGGCCGGCACCGGCAAGGACTCCTCGCACTACCTGCTGTCCTGGTACTACGCCTGGGGCGGCGCCGTGGACAGCTCGGCGGGCTGGGCCTGGCGCATCGGCTCCAGCCACACCCACGGCGGCTACCAGAACCCACTGGCCGCGTACGCGCTGAGCACCTACGACGACCTGAAGCCCAAGTCGGCCACGGGTGTTCAGGACTGGGCCAAGTCCCTCGACCGGCAGGTCGAGTTCTACCGCTGGCTGCAGTCCGACGAGGGCGCAATCGCGGGCGGCGCGACCAACAGCTGGGCGGGCCGGTACGCGACGCCGCCGGCCGGTACGCCGACCTTCTACGGCATGTACTACGACGAGAAGCCGGTGTACCACGACCCGCCGTCCAACCAGTGGTTCGGCTTCCAGGCGTGGTCCATGGAGCGGGTCGCCGAGTACTACCAGCAGAGCGGCGACGCGGCGGCCAAGGAGGTTTTGGACAAGTGGGTCGACTGGGCGCTGTCGGAGACGACGGTCAACCCGGACGGCACCTTCCTGATCCCCGCGACGATGCGGTGGTCGGGGCAGCCCGACACCTGGAACGCCTCCTCCCCGGGTGACAACAGCAACCTGCACGTCACCGTCTCGGACTACACCAACGACGTCGGTGTGGCGGCGGCGTACGCCAAGACCCTGACGTACTACGCCGACCGCTCGGGCGACACGGAGGCGGCCGCGACCGCCAAGGCGCTGCTCGACGGCATGTGGGAGAACAACCAGACCGCGCTCGGCATCGCCGTCCCGGAGACCCGCGCCGACTACGACCGCTTCGACGACCCGGTGCACGTCCCGAGTGGCTGGACCGGGACCATGCCGAACGGCGACACGATCGACGCGTCGTCGACCTTCGCCTCGATCCGCTCCTTCTACCAGGACGACCCCGCCTGGTCGCAGATCGAGAGCTACCTCGCGGGCGGTGCCGCGCCCACCTTCACGTACCACCGGTTCTGGGCCCAGGCGGACATAGCCCTCGCCATGGGCTCGTACGCGGAGCTACTGGAATAGCCCCCGCGAAGCGCTCCGCGGGCCGGCGGTTCTCCGGCCCGCGGAGCGCTTGACGGCTCCGCGTGCACGGTCTTGTCACCGGACGACGAGACCACCCGACCGGGCGGCCCCCACCCACAACCGGGGGCCGCCCGGTCCTCGCGCGTTCATCTCCCGAACGGTCCTCGCTGTGGGCGGTGACGGCCGCCCGGGAGGGCGTGTGCCGGCGCCGCGTCCTCCCGCCTCCGTGACCAGTGCGCCCGTTTCACGCCCTTGTGGCCCCGCTGTACTTCTTCGACCGTTGTGGGAGTGGGAGTGGGAGTGGTGGCGAGGACAGGGGGCTCCACATGGCGCGAACGTGGGAGGTCGCGGCGGGACGGCTGTCGCTCGGACTGGCGGTGCTGCTGCACCGGACGGTCGCGGGCGAGGCCGCGAGGAAGAGACTCCGGAACTGGCGGGACGCCGCCCTGCGCGGTGCGCACCGGCGGGGTCTGCCGGTGGAGGCAATCGCTGCCCGGACGCGGCTGTCCCAGAGCCGGGTCCGGGCGGTGGTCACCGGCGGGAAGCCCCCGCCGGTGGACCGGGCCGCCTGAAGGTGCGGACGAGGATCAGGGCGTGTGGGCCGCCGGCCTGGGCGCCGTCGCCATGCCGGCGCCGATGAAGAAGTTCGGGTGCGGCGGCTGGTTGTAACGGCGTTCTGCCACGCCAGGGCCGTGCGGTACTGGGTGTCGTGAAGGAGGGTCGTGGAGCGGATGTTGCGGCCCAGGTCGACGCGCCACAGCCGGGTGCCGTCGAGCTTGATGCCGTCGCCGGTGTGGACGCTGACCACGCCCCGGTCGAGGGCCTCGACCTGCCGGGCGGTGGCGGCCTCGGCGGTGTCGGTGGTGAGAACGTCAGACCGGTGCCGACGATGCCTGCGGCGGCAAGGGCCGCGCCCAGGACGAGCGGACGGCGTCTGCGGTTCTTGTCGGGGTGCCTCACGGGACGAACCTCCTGGAGGACGGATGGATTCCGTCTGTCGGTCGCCGCCCGGGGCCGTCGGATTGCCGCTCCCGGCCCGCGTCTTCCTACGGTTTCGCGAACGCTCGCAGGGTGAAGACCGGGTCGGGGCGCGGTCGTTCCTGGTCGGGGAGGGCCGCGAGCCGGGCGGCGAAGCGCTCCGCGAGCGGGTCGCCCGGCGGCAGTGTGACGAACCAGCCGCGTCGAAGGTCGGCGACCGTGCGGCGGGGGCTGCGGCCCTGGCCCTGACCGGTGAACCGGGCCTGTCCCGCCGGGACCAGGCCGTGCGCGCGGGCGTACGACTCGACGAGGTCGGCGGCGTCGTGGGCGGTGCTGGGCGGGCGGGAGGCGAGCACGGCGTCGATGTCGCTGCCCACGTTGTGCGAGGCGCCCTTGTCCACCGTCGTGACGTACACCCCGCCGGGCCGCAGGACGCGGGCGCACTCGCCGACGATCGCCCGCACGTTGTCGGCGCCACCCGCGAGGTGCAGCAGCCACACGCTGCTGACGGCGTCGAACTCACCGCCCCGGAAGGGCAGTCGGCGGCTGTCGGCCAGCACGACGGCGCCGGGCAGCCTGGCGGCGGCGTAGCGGGTCATGGCGGGGGCGAGGTCGGCGCCGGTCACGCGCATGCCCGCACGTCCGGCGGCGAGGCGCCGGGTGACGATGCCGGTGCCGCAGGCGACGTCGAGCAGGCTCCGCGCCTGCCTCGGCACAAGGCTCAGTACGGCCTGTGCTGCGGCCTCGGCGCGGGGCTCACCGCCGCGGGAGGCGTCGTACCGTTCCGCTTCCTTGTCGTAGTCGAGCACATCCGTCAGTGTGCCGCATGGACGGCGGCCAGGCCCTCCACCCTGCGGGCGAGCTCGACGTCCTTCTCGGTGACGGCGCCGCCCGCGCTGTGGGTGTGCACGGCCAGGGAGACGGTGTCGTAGCCGAGGATCAGGTCGGAGTGGTGATCCAGTTCCTCCTGCGTCTGGGCGATGTGGACGACCATCGCGGTGGCCGCGAAGTGGGATCCGAGCCGGTAGGAACGGGTGAGGCGGCCGTCCTCCAGGGACCAGCCCGGCAGCTCGGCCAGCCGCTCCTCGATCTCCTTCTGCGACAGCGGTTCGACGGGCATGGGCCGCGCTCCCTTCCTGGGGTGGTCCCCCCCTGGTCCATCCGGTGCATGGGGTCTCCCCCTCGTACCCGATCAGCCTGCCACAACACCGCCGTCCGGGCCCTGGTCGGGAGCGGAGCACCGACCCGTCCCGGTGCGGGCCGCTGTCGGCTACCGTTCGGCGTATGACCGCACTCATGTCCGGTACCGCCCCCACCGCCCAGGGCGTGGGCCCGCTGCTGCGGGCCTGGCGGGAGCGGCGGCGGGTCAGCCAGCTGGAACTCGCGCTGCGCGCCGACTCCTCCGCCCGGCACATCAGCTTCGTCGAGACGGGCCGCTCCCGGCCGAGCGAGGAGATGGTGCTGCGACTGGCCGAGCACCTGGACGTACCCGTGCGGGAGCGCAACGCGCTGCTGCTCGCCGCCGGTTACGCACCGCACTACCCGGAGACCCCGCTGGACGATCCGGCGCTGGACGCCCTGCGCGAGGGCATGGAACGCCTCATCCGGGGATATGAGCCCTATCCCGCGCTGGTCGTCGACGCGACGTACCGGGTGCTGGCCGCCAACCGCGGCCTCCTGATGTTGATGGACGGCGTGTCGGAGCGACTGCTGGAGCCGCCGCTGAACGCGATCCGGCTGACTCTGCACCCGGAGGGCCTGGCACCGCGCATCCTCAACCTGCGCGAGTGGCGCGGGCATCTGCTGGAGCAGATGGAGCGGCAGATCGCCCTGCAACGCTCGGAGCCGCTGCGGGCGCTGTACGAGGAGGTGGCGGCGTACCCGGTGCCGGACACCGCGCCGGGCGGGGAGCCGGCCGAGCCCGTGCCGTACTTCGCGCTGCCGATGCGGATCGAGCACGAGGGCCACATCCTGTCGTTCATCTCGTCCATCTCCACCTTCAACACGCCGATGGACGTGACCGTCGCCGAGCTGGCCATCGAGACGCTGCTGCCGGCCGACCCGGCGACGGTCAAGTACCTTCACACGCTGGTGTCCTGACGCTGCCTGAGTGCCGCGTACTGCAGCAGGGCGAACCCGGCGACGGTGAGCGCCTGGAGGACCGTCCACACCGCGCCGGCCGTGGTGGGCGTCAGCCAGAGGGCGAGGGCGGCGAGACTGACCGCCGTCCAGGCGAGGTTGGCCTCGACGACGGCCCGGACGGCGAGCGCCGGGGGCCGGCGGCGCGAGGCCAGCAGGGCGACGCCTGCCGCGTACACCGCGAGGAACGCGCCGAGGCCGAGCAGCAGCCCGGAACCGGCGCCGAGGAACCTGCCCAGCGGTCCGGCGAACGCGAGGTAGGCGAGCGCGTTGGCTCCGGTCACCATCGCGTCGAGGGCGAGGAAGCGGCGCAGCATCAGCTGCGGCTCGGCAGTGCGGGCAAGTGCGGTCATCTGGATCGTGGACATGACGAGTCACCCTCCGTCGGGGTCGGACACGCTGCGGGGAGCCTGGTCCCGGACCGGAGTGCGCCCGGACCGGAACCCGATGACCCCACGATCCCGTCCGGACCGCGCCCGGTCGATTACCCGCCAGGTAATGATGTCGATCCTCGACCACCCCCTGTGAACCTGACCGGGGAACATGACAGACTGCGGGCTGACTTGGGCGCGTTGGGGAGGCGTGGCGTGAGTGAGCGGCGGGCCGCACCCACCGTGGGCCAGGTGGTCCTCGGCAGACGGCTTCAGGAACTTCGGGAGACGGCGGGCCTCAAGCGCGAGGAGGCAGCCAAGGTACTCCGGGTCGCCCCGGCGACCGTGCGGCGCATGGAGACGGCCGAAGTCGCGCTGAAGATACCGTATGTCCAGATCCTGCTGACGGCGTACGGAGTGCCCACGAGCGAGGTCTCGGCGTTCGTGGCGCTGGCCGAGGAGGCGAACCGGCCGGGCTGGTGGCAGCGGTACCACGACGTGCTGCCGGACTGGTTCAGCATGTACGTGAGCCTGGAGGGCGCCGCCCGGATCGTCCGCTCCTACGAGCCGCACTTCATACCCGGGCTGCTGCAGACCGAGGACTACGCACGCTCGGTCCTGGAGGCCGGGACGATCGGGAGCGCGGGCCGGGACGCGGTGGAACGGCACGTGTCCCTGCGCATGGAGCGGCAGCGGCTCTTGGAGGGCGCGGACGCGCCCCACCTGTGGGTGGTGATGGACGAGACGGTGCTGCGGCGCCCGGTGAGCATCGACGGCCGGGTGATGCGCGACCAGCTGGACAAGCTGCTGGAGCTGTCGGCCCGGGACCGGGTGACGCTCCAGGTCGCGGAGTTCGAGGACGGGCCGCACCCCGGGACCTACGCGCCGTTCACGCTCTTCCGGTTCGCGGAGCCGGAGCTGCCCGACGTGGTCTTCACCGAGTATCTGACCGGTGCCCTGTACCTGGACTCCCGTGCGGAGGTCTCCGCGCATCTGGAGGTCCTGGACCACATGACGGCGCGGGCCGCCTCGACCCAGCGCACCGAGAAGGTCCTGCGCGAGTACCGCGAGACCTTCTGACCCGGCGACCTGGCCGCACAGGCCCGAGCACCGACCCACCCGAGCACCGACCACACCCGCACACCGACCCACCCGCACACCGACCGCACCCGCACACCCGACCAGGCTCCGAGGAGAAGACAGCGCATGACCGGATCCGACGCCACCCCCGCCCCCATCGACACCAGCCGGCCGCATCCGGCCCGCGTCTACGACTGGTGGCTGGGCGGCAAGGACAACTACCCGGTGGACGAGGAGCTGGCCCGCAGGATCCTCGCGGCGGACAACACCGCGGTCCGTGGGGCGCGGGCCAACCGCCGGTTCATGCATCGGGCCGTCCGTACGCTCGCCGAGACCGGGATCCGCCAGTTCCTGGACGTCGGCACGGGCATCCCCACCGAGCCGAACCTGCACCAGGTGGCCCAGGCCGTGGCTCCCGAGGCGCGGGTCGTCTACGCCGACAACGACCCGATCGTCCTGCGGCACGCCCAGGCGCTGCTGCACGGCTCGGCGGAGGGGGCCACCGAGTACGTCCACGCGGACGTCCGGGATCCGGACCTCATCCTGCGGCTGGCGGGCGAGTCCCTGGACTTCGCACGGCCGGTCGCCCTGTCGCTGGTGGCCCTGACGCACTACCTCGGTGACGCGGTCGACGGTGACGACGTGCACGGGCTGTTGAAGCGGTACGTCGACGCCCTCGCGCCCGGCAGTTTCCTGGTCCTCTCCCAGGTCACACCCGACCTGAACCCCGAGGCGGTGGGCAAGGCCGCCGGTCTGTTCGCCCGCAGCGGCACGCCGTTCCACCCGCGCTCGCTCACCGAGTTCGCGCGTCTCTTCGACGGCCTGGACCTGCTGGGCCCCGGCGTCATCCCGGTCACCGGATGGCGGCCGGACCCGGAGGACGTGGCGGTCCAGGCGGAGGGCATCGTGCCGGTGTACGCGGGGGTGGCGCGCAAGCCCTGACGGGCCCGGCCGCCGGTGCCTCCTGCCCCGTACGGGCGCCGCGAACGGGTGCGCTCCCCCGCCCGCCCCTAGGTTCGAGAAGCCAGGGCCCGGTCGATCAAGGGAGCGCACGTGACCGACACCCGGACACCGCCCACCGAGCCGGGCGCGGCGCTGCTGCGGGCGGGACGGTTCTTCCGTCCGGGCACGGCCGCGCCCGACCTGCACAGCATCGGGCTGGTCGGCGGCCGGGAGGCGGACGCCTTCTACCGGGACCGTTGGAGCCACGACAAGGTCGTGACCTCCACGCACGGCGTGAACTGCACCGGTTCCTGCCGCTGGAACGTGTTCGTCAAGGACGGCATCATCACCTGGGAGACCCAGGCGACGGACTATCCGTCGGTCGGCCCGGACAGCCCCGAGTACGAGCCGCGCGGCTGCCCCCGGGGCGCGGCGTTCTCCTGGTACACATACTCGCCGACCCGGGTGCGCTACCCGTACGTGCGCGGGGTGCTCCTCGAGATGTACCGGGAGGCGAAGGCGCGACTCTCGGATCCGGTGCTGGCCTGGGCCGACATCCAGGGCGACCCGGAGCGCCGACGGCGCTACCAGCGGGCGCGCGGCAAGGGCGGCCTGGTCCGGGCGACCTGGGACGAGGCGGTCGAGATGGTCGCCGCGGCCCACGTCCACACCATCCGCACGCAGGGCCCGGACCGTGTCGCGGGCTTCTCCCCCATCCCCGCGATGTCGATGGTGTCGCACGCGGCGGGGGCCCGCTTCCACTCCCTCATCGGCGCCCCGATGCTGTCGTTCTACGACTGGTACGCCGACCTGCCCGTGGCGTCCCCGCAGGTCTTCGGCGACCAGACGGACGTGCCGGAGTCGGGCGACTGGTGGGACGCGGCGTACCTGATCATGTGGGGCTCCAACGTCCCGGTGACCCGCACGCCGGACGCCCACTGGATGGCGGAGGCCCGGTACCGGGGCCAGAAGGTCGTCGTCGTCTCCCCCGACTACGCCGACAACACCAAGTTCGCCGACCAGTGGCTGCACCCGCACCCGGGGACGGACGCCGCGCTGGCCCTGGCGATGGGGCACGTGGTCCTCAAGGAGTTCTTCGTCGACCGCGTCACCCCCTTCTTCGACGACTACGTACGGCGCTTCACCGACCTGCCGTTCCTGGTGACGCTGGACGAGCGGGACGGGGCGCACGTACCGGCGAAGTTCCTGCGCGCGGCCGACCTGGGGCAGGAGGGCGAGGACGCGCGCTGGAAGACGGTCGTGCTGGACGAGGCGACGGGCCGCGCCGTCGTCCCGAACGGCTCCCTGGGCTTCCGCTGGAACGAGGCCGACCAGGGCAGGTGGAACCTCGACCTCGGTGACGTACGGCCCCGGCTGAGCCTGCACGGCCACGAGATGGCGGCCGGCGTCGAGGTGCTGCTCCCCCGCTTCGACACCGACGGCGGCACCCACGCACAGGGCCGCGGGGAGGTCGTCCGGCGGGGTGTCCCGGCGACCCGGCTGGGCGGGGCGAACGGGCCGCTGGTGACGACGGTGTTCGACCTGCTGCTGGCGCAGTACGGCGTGGCCCGTGACGGGGTGCCGGGTGACTGGCCGGCGACGTACGAGGACGCGGACGCGCCGTGCACCCCGGCCTGGCAGGAGACGCACACCTCGGTCCCGGCGGCGGCCTGTGTGCGGATCGCCCGGGAGTTCGCGCGCACCGCCGAGCGCTCCAAGGGACGCTGCATGATCCTGATGGGCGCGGGCACCAACCACTGGTTCCACTCCGAGACGATCTACCGGGCCTTCCTCGCCCTGCTCCAATTGACCGGCTGCCAGGGCCGCAACGGCGGCGGCTGGGCGCACTACGTCGGTCAGGAGAAGTGCCGGCCGGTGACCGGGTGGGCGTCACTGGCCGCCGCGTCGGACTGGTCGCGCCCGCCGCGCCAGATGATCGGCACCGCGTACTGGTTCCTGAACACCGACCAGTGGCGCTACGACCGGTTCGGCGCCGACGTGCTGGCCTCGCCGCTGGGCGAGGGGCGGCTGGCCGGCATGACGGGCGCGGACTGCCTGGCGCTGTCCGCGCGCACCGGGTGGATGCCGTCGTACCCGACCTTCGACCGCAACCCGCTGGAGCTGGGCGAGACGTTCGGCGACCCGGTGGCCAACGCGGTGGCCGAACTGCGCGCCGGGACGCTGAAGTTCGCCTGCGAGGATCCGGACGCGCCCCGGAACTGGCCGCGGATCCTGACCCTGTGGCGGGCCAACCTGCTCGGCTCGTCGGCGAAGGGCGCCGAGTACTTCACCAAGCACCTGCTGGGCACGCACTCCTCGCTGCGCGCCGAGGAGGCCTCGCCGCACGAGCGTCCCCGGGACGTGGTGTGGCACGACGAGGCGCCCGAGGGGAAACTCGACCTGCTGCTGTCACTGGACTTCCGGCACACCTCGTCCACACTGCTGTCCGACGTGGTGCTGCCCGCCGCGACCTGGTACGAGAAGCACGACCTGTCCAGTACGGACATGCACCCCTACGTGCACGCCTTCTCCCCGGCCGTGGATCCGCCGTGGCAGACGCGGACCGACTTCGACACGTTCAAGGTGCTGGCGGAGAAGCTGAGCGAGCTGGCCGCCGGTCATCTCGGCGTGCGCAAGGACCTGGTGGCGGCCCCGCTCCAGCACGACACCCCGGGTGAGATCGCCCAGCCGGGCGGGGTCGTACGGGACTGGCGGAGCGGGGAGTGCGCTCCGGAACCCGGAAAGACCATGCCCTCCCTGGTCGTCGTGGAGCGCGACTACACGGCGATCGGCGCGAAGTTCGCGGCGCTGGGCCCGCTGGTGGAGGCCAGGGGCCTGCCCGCCAAGGGCATCACCCTGAAACCCGACGAGGAGGTGGAGCGGCTGCGGCACATGAACGGCGCGGTGCGCGGCGGCCCGGCCGACGGTCGGCCGGCGCTGGACACGGCCGTGAAGGCCGCCAACACCATCCTGGCCCTGTCCGGCACGACCAACGGGCGCCTGGCCGTCCAGGGCTTCCACACGCTGGAGGCGAAGACCGGGCAGCCCATGGCCCACCTGGCCGCCGAGCACGAGGGCAAGCGGGTCACGTACGCGGACACCCAGGCGGCGCCCGTGCCGGTGATCACCTCGCCGGAGTGGTCGGGCAGCGAGGCCGGCGGGCGCCGGTACACGGCATTCACGCTCAACACCGAGCACCTCAAGCCCTGGCACACCCTCACCGGCCGCCAGCACTTCTTCCTCGACCACGACTGGATGCACGAGCTGGGCGAGGCGCTGCCGGTCTACCGGCCACCGCTGGACATGAGCCGGCTGTTCGGCGAGCCGCAACTCGGCCCCGACGGGCACCGGGAGGTGACGGTCCGCTACCTCACCCCGCACAACAAGTGGTCCATCCACTCCGAGTACCAGGACAACCTGTTCATGCTGGCGCTGTCCCGGGGCGGCCAGACCATCTGGATGTCGACCCAGGACGCGGACGCGATCGGGGTGTCCGACGACGACTGGATCGAGGCCGTCAACCGCAACGGTGTGGTCGTGGCCCGCGCGATCGTCTCGCACCGCATGCCGCCCGGCACGGTCTACATGCACCACGCGCAGGAACGCACGGTCAACGTCCCCTTGTCGGAGACGACCGGCAAACGCGGTGGCATCCACAACTCGCTCACCCGCCTCATCCTCAAACCGACCCATCTCATCGGCGGCTACGCCCAGTTGTCCTGGGCGTTCAACTACCTCGGCCCGACGGGAAACCAGCGCGACGAGGTCACCGTGATCCGCCGCCGTAGCCAGGAGGTCGAGTACTGATGCGCCCGATGGCCCAGGTCGCCATGGTCATGAACCTCGACAAGTGCATCGGCTGCCACACCTGCTCGGTCACCTGCAAGCAGGCGTGGACCAACCGGCGCGGCATGGAGTACGTCTGGTTCAACAACGTCGAGACCCGCCCCGGCCAGGGCTACCCCCGCCGCTACGAGGACCAGGAGAAGTGGCGGGGCGGCTGGGAACTGAACCGGCGGGGCGCGCTGAAACTCAAGGCGGGCGGCCGGTTCAGCAAGCTCGCCGGGATCTTCTCCAACCCGAGGCTCCCGGAGATCAAGGACTACTACGAGCCCTGGACGTACGACTACAAGAACCTCACCGACGCCCCGCTCGGCGGCGACTACCCCGTCGCCCGGCCCGTCTCGCAACTCGACGGCAAGCCGATGAAGATCGCCTGGTCCTCCAACTGGGACGACAACCTGGGCGGCGCCCCCGCCTACGGCGACCTCGACCCGATGGTGGAACGCACCCGCGAACAGGCCTCTCAGAAGGTGCGGTTCGCGTACGAAGAGACCTTCATGTTCTACCTGCCGCGCATCTGCGAGCACTGTCTCAACCCGTCGTGCGTGGCGTCGTGTCCGTCCGGGGCGATGTACAAGCGCTCCGAGGACGGTATCGTCCTGGTCGACCAGGACCGCTGCCGGGGCTGGCGGATGTGCGTGACGGGCTGCCCGTACAAGAAGGTGTACTTCAACCACCGTACCGGCAAGGCCGAGAAGTGCACCTTCTGCTACCCGCGCATCGAGGCCGGCCAGCCGACGGTCTGCTCGGAGACCTGCGTGGGACGGCTCCGGTATCTGGGGGTCGTACTGTACGACGCGGACAAGGTGACCGAGGCCGCCTCCACGCCGGACGAGAAGGACCTGTACGAGGCCCAGCTGGACGTCTTCCTCGACCCCGGGGATCCCGCGGTGCGGCTGGCGGCGGAAGAGGCGGGGATCCCGTTCGACTGGATCGAGGCGGCGCGGCGCTCCCCCGTGCACGCGCTGGTGAGCAAGTACCGGGTGGCGCTGCCCCTGCATCCGGAGTACCGCACCATGCCGATGGTCTGGTACATCCCGCCGCTGTCGCCGGTGGTGGACGCGCTGACGGAGACCGGGCACGACGGCGAGGACGCGGGCAACCTCTTCGGCGCGATCGACACGCTGCGCATCCCGCTGGAGTACCTGGCGGAGCTGTTCTCGGCGGGGGACGTCGCGCCCGTGCGGGCGTCGCTGGAGAAGCTGGCGGCGATGCGCTCCCACATGCGCGCCATCAACCTCGGCGAGGACCCCGACCCGGCCGTCTGCGCGGGCGTCGGCATGGGAGCCGAGGAGATACAGGACATGTACCGGCTGCTGGCGATCGCCAAGTACGAGGAGCGGTACGTGATCCCGACGGCGGCCGTCGGGGACGCGCACCGGCTGGAGGCGTCCGCGCTGCCGGACACGTGCAGCCTGGACACCGACGGCGGGCCGGGCATGGGCGGCGACGGTCCGTTCGGCCAGGACTCGGGCCGCAGGAGGCTGCCGCTGGTGCCGGTGGAGAACTTCCACATCCTACGCAGACGGCAGACCGCGGACGACGAGAGGGAGGCCTGATCAGATGCCCGGGTTCGAGGTGCTGTACCAGGCGGCGGCACTCTGTCTGACCTATCCCGACGACGACTTCCGCGTCCGGCTGCCCCTGCTGCGCGAGGCCGCGCCGCAGCTGCGCGCCTTCACCGACCACGCGGCCGTGACACCGCAGGGTGAACTCCAGGCGCACTACGTGGAGGTCTTCGACTTCAAGAACCGGCACAGCCTGTACCTGAGCTGGTGGACCGACGGCGACACCCGCAACCGGGGGATGTCGCTGGTCCGCTTCAAGGAGCTGTACCGCGCCCACGGCCTGGAGTTCACCGACGAGGAACTCCCCGACTTCCTCCCGGCGGTGCTGGAGTTCGCCTCCCGCACCGGGGACGTCGGCATGCTCACCGAGCACCGCGACGCCCTAGACCAGCTCCGCTCCCGGCTCACCGCCTTCGGCACGCCCTACGCGTGCGTCCTGGACGCCGTGTGCGCCACCCTGCCGCCCGCCTCCACCGGAGCCCGCCGATGAACGTCTTCCTCTGGGGCGTGCTGCCCTACGCCGCGTTCGCCCTGCTGATCGCGGGCCTGGTCTGGCGGCACCGCTACGACCGCTTCGGCTGGACGACGCGCTCCTCGCAGGTCTACGAGTCGAAGCTGCTGAACATCGCCTCGCCGGTGTTCCACTACGGCATCCTGTTCGTGCTGGTCGGCCATCTCGTCGGGCTGTTCGTCCCCGAGTCGTGGACGGACGCGATGGGCGTGAGCGAACACGCCTACCACCTGCTGTCGCTGTACGGCGGCACGGCGGCCGGGGTACTGACGGTCGCCGGGATCCTCGTCCTCGTCTACCGGCGGCGCACCAACGCGCCCGTGTTCCGCGCGACGACCGCCAACGACAAGGTCATGTACGTCTTCCTGCTCGGCGCGATCATCCTGGGCATGGTGGCCAAGCTCGCCCACTCCTCCGGCACCGGCTACGACTACCGGCACACCATCGCGCCCTGGTCGCGCAGCCTGTTCACGCTCCAGCCGAAGACGGAGCTGATGGTGGGGGTACCGGTGCTGTACCAGGTGCACGCGGTGATCGGGATGGTGCTGATCGCCCTGGTGCCGTACACCCGGCTGGTGCACATGTTCAGCGCGCCGGTGCAGTACCTGTTCCGGCCGTACGTGGTGTACCGGTCGCGCGACCCCAGGCAGCTGGGGCCGCGCCCGGACCGTCCGGGTTGGGAGCGCGCGGGCTCCTGAAGCCCGGCGCCCCCGTCCCGACTAGGCCAGCTTCGCCGTGAGGGTGATGGTCGTGCCGGTCAGGGCCTGGCTGACCGGGCAGTTCTTCTTGGCGTCCTCGGCGGCGGCGACGAACGCGTCGTTGTCGAGGCCGGGGACGGTGCCCTCCACCGTGATGTGGATGCCGGTGATGCCCTCACCCGGCTGGAAGGTGACGTCGGCGGAGGTGGTGAGCTTGGTGGGCGGGTTGCCCGCGCCGGCGAGGCCGTTCGACAGTGCCATGGAGAAGCAGCTGGAGTGGGCGGCGGCGATCAGCTCTTCCGGGCTGGTCCTGCCGTTGGCCTGCTCGGCGCGCGACGGCCACGACACCGGCTGCTCGCCGATGCCGGACGAGTCGAAGGTGACGACACCCTTGCCCTCGAGCAGGTTGCCTTCCCAGACGGTGTGTGCGGAACGCGTGGTTGCCACGACGGGTCCTCTCGAATTCTCTTGCTGTACAGGGGCGGTGGGAGCCCGTCTCCGGGTTCCTCACCCCCCATCCGATCACACTCCGGCTCAGCTCACGCGAAAGACCGGCCCCCGGGCGGTGAACGGCAGCCGCGCGCCCTGCGGGATCAGGTAGGCGTGCTCGCGCCGTACCCGCAGTACGTCGCACCAGCCGTCGGTGATGACGAGGACCGGCGCGGTGGGCGGGAAGTCGTCGGCGCGCGTCAGCAGGTCGATGCCGGGCTGGAGGACGGTGCCGCCGCGGCCGTGTACCCGCACCCGGCCGGCGATGTCCGTCACGGGCAGGTATCCGGCGTCGTGCGGTGCCGTGTCACAGAACACGACCCGGGCGGCGGGTACGTCGCGGGCCTCCGCATAGGAGGCGATGGCGCCGAGCGCCTTGCCGAGCAGGGTGCGGTCCATGGAGCCGGAGGTGTCCAGGACGACGCCGAAGGTGCAGCGGGCGATCTCCTCGGCCGGGAAGTAGCGGCCCGCGCGCGGGATGTCGGGGGTGGCCGCCTGACGACGCGAGGGGCGCGCGTAGGACCGTACGGGCTCGGGGCGGGGCACGAACTCGTCGAACCAGCGGGCGAGTCGCGCGTCCCAGGGCAGCGGCGGGTGGCTGAGGGCGCGGATCTCCTCGACCAGGCCGCCGGGCAGGAAGCCGCGCTCCTGCCGCTGGTGGAGGTCCAGGCCCTGGGCGAGGCCCCGGCGGTAGAAGCCGTCGAGGTCGACGTAGTCTCGGGGCGAGCCGAGCGGTCCGCCCAGGATGTCGCCGACGCCCTTGCCGCGCAGGGTGGACAGACGGCGCATGCGGCGCAGGTCGCCGGCGACGCGGTCGTAGACCTCCTCGGCGGACAGGCCGGCCAGTTCCGGGTCGTGCAGCAGTCCCTCGGGCATGGTGCCGACCCGCATCTCGACCAGCCAGCCGTTGATGACGTAGTCGCAGGCGACGTTGAACAGGTACGGGTCGCGGGTGCCGCAGCGGTCGCCGTGGCGCAGGGCGGCGTGCAACATCTCGTGGGCCAGGACGAAACGCCACTCCTCGTCGTCGTACCGGCGCAACGGGTTGACGTAGATCTCGCCGGCCTCGGCGTCGACGGCGGCGACGGAGATGCCGTGGGCGCGGGCGAGTTCGGCGTCGGCGACGAGGGTGATGCCGGACGCGATGCCGCCGAGGAGCGGGTAGGAGGAGACGAACCAGCTCAGTGCCTGCTGCCAGGGGCGCGGGCGGGGCGCCTCGCCCGTCATGGAGTCGCGGCGTCCGCCCGCCATGTCGAGCGCGGTGGAGACGGTCCGGCCGAGCGCGCTCGCGAACGCCGTCTGCCAGTCCGGGACCTGCCCGCGCCAGCCGTTCCACGGCACGAGCAGCAGGTCGGCCGCCCGGCCCGCGGTGCCGCGGTGCTCGTACACGGCGGGCACCCCGTCCCGGCGCCAGCGCGCGGCGAGCCGCTCCTCGTCGCCGTCGGGGTAGGAGGCGGGGAGGTCGTCGGGGGCGCGGCCGACGCGGAAGCCGAGCAGGAAGCGGTTGACGACGGCACAGCGTGCGGCGAGGTCGGCGCCGTCCGGCTGGACGCGCTCGCCCGTGGCCGCGGGGACGTGGCCGAAGCCGAGGTGGAGTGCGGCGTGCGCGATGGCCCAGGCCCAGCGGGCGGGTTCGGTGAGCCGGTCGGGGTGGGCGTGCACGACGCCGTCGGAGTCGACGCGCACCAGACCGCCCCGCGGTGCGACGGCGCACTTCTCCAGGCGGCAGACGGTGAACTCCACCGCGCTCAGGGACGGGTCGGCGCGGACCAGCCGCAGTCCCGCCTCGAACGCCTCCGCCGCGAGGTCCCGCTTCTTCCTGCCCTTGGTGGTCCGGGTGGGGCTCATCGCCGGGCTTCCACGAGCCGGGGCATGTCGCGGGCGGCCTCGACGAGGAACCAGGCGGGCAGGACCGGGTTGCCGTCGGCGTCGGAGGCGATGACGCTCTGGGCGACCTCGACGGAGATCTCGGCGAGCTGCACCAGGAGCGACTTGGCGCGGTACGCGGTCTGGCGGCCGTTCGCCGACATGTGCTCCTTGCTCGCGGGCAGCTCCTTGAGCAGCCGGCCGCGGAAGGACTCGGCGAGGTAGTAGAGCAGGTCGCGGTCCTGGAGGCGGTGCGGCCAGCGGGCCTCGCCCTTGAGGACCGCCTCGATGCCGAACCGGCTACGGACGATCTTGACGTAGCCGCAGAAGGCGGTGGCGTGGGCGGGGGTCAGCGTGCCGTGCGCGAGGACCTTCAGGGTCTCCTCGTCGAGGTCCGGCCCGAAGGAGTGCAGGGCGTCGGAGAGCATGTGCCAGGAGCGCGGGGTGGAGAACGGCTCCTCTGTCTTGGGCGGCTTGGACCACAGGTGGTCGGGGCGGTCGGTGAGGTGGTCCGTGATCCAGGGGTGGATGCCGTTCTCGCCGGCCCAGACGAGCCAGTCCTTGGCGGAGGCGTCCAGGTGGACGTGGGTGAGACGGTTGACCAGCGCGGACGCGATGGGGCGGGCGAGGGCGTTGTCGGTGGCGCGGTTGCCGGCGCCGATGACGATGGAGCCCTCGGGCAGCTCGTAGCTGCCGATGCGCCGGTCCAGGATGAGCGAGTAGAAGGCCTTCTGCACGTCCGGGCCGGCGGCGTTCAGCTCGTCCAGGAACAGGCAGTAGGGCTCGTCACGGGCGATGGACTCGGGCGGGCAGAACACCGACCGCCCGTCCCGGATCTGCGGTACGCCGATCAGGTCCTCCGGCGCGAGCTGGGTACCGAGCAGGCTCACGCACTCCAGGCCCAGCGAGTCGGCGAACTTCCTCACCAGGGAGGACTTGCCGATGCCGGGTGCGCCCCACAGGAAGACCGGCCGCACGGTGGCGAGACCGAGCAACAGCTCCGGGAGACGGGCGGGAGTGACGGTGACGGCTGCCTGCACGCAGAGGCTCCTCGGGCTGCTGTTCGAAGCGGACTCGCACCAGTGTGGGCGGGAGGGGGCCCGTACGCAGCCGATTTACGGGGCGGTGGGCTTCTGGGCGCGCTGCCTGCGGGCCGCCATCACCGCGTAGACCAGTACGCCCGCGAAGAGGAACAGCACGCCCTGGTACACCGCCGCGTAGCCGGCGCCGGCGACCAGCCAGAGGGAGAAGGCGGCCGCGACCGCCGCGATCACGCCGTCCCGCACCAGCCGTGCCCGGTCGACCTTGTCGCCCCGCCCGGAGACCAGGTGGAAGATCTGGGCGGCGGTGGCCAGCAGGTAGGGCACGGTCGCGGTGAAGGTGGTGACGAGGACGAGGACCTCGAAGACCTTCGCCGAACCGGACGTGTAGTTGTAGACGGTGAGGAGGGAGGCGAGGACCACGGTGACGCCGACGCCGACCGTGGGCACGCCGCGCCGCCTGCGGGCGAACGCGGCGGGGAAGAGGCCGTCCTTCGCGGCGGCGTACGGGGTCTGGGCGCTGAGCAGCGTCCAGCCGTTGAGGCAGCCGGTCATCGACACCAGGGCGGCGAGCGCGACGGCCCAGCCGCCCCAGGCCCCGCCGAACATGGCGTTCACGGCGTCGGAGAAGGGGGCGCCGGAGTCCACCAGCCGGTCGTGGGCGACCGTGCCGAAGACGGAAAGGGTGCCCAGCAGGTAGACGAGGGCGGCGCCCGCGGTGCCGATGACCGTGGCCCGGCCGACCGTACGACGGGGGTCCTCGACCTCGCCGGCGCTGACGGCGGCGGACTCCACGCCCAGGTAGGAGAAGAGCAGGATCGCGGCGGCGGCGGAGACCGCGCCGATGCCGCTGCCGCCGCTCGCGTTGAACGGGCCGAGGTTGTCCGGGTCGAAGAAGAACAGTCCGCCGACCGCGACGAGCAGCAGCGGTGCGAACTTGAGCACGGTGGAGACGAGCTGCACGGCACCGACGTAGCGGGAGCCCGCGAAGTTGGCGAGCGCCGGCAGCCACTGGATGACGAGGGCGGCCAGGCAGGCGGTCCAGCGGTGGTCGTTCACCGGGATCAGGACGTCGAGGTAGCCGACGGCGGCGACGGCGAGCGCCGCGTTGGACACCCATGTGGTGATCCAGTACGCCCAGGCGGCGAGGAAGCCGGCGAAGTCGCCGAAGGCCTCGCGGGCGTAGACGTAGGGGCCGCCGGTGCGCGGGTCGCGAGCGGCGAGGCGGCCGAAGACCAGGGCGAGCGCGATGGCTCCGACGGTCAGGACACCGAACGCGAGCAGGCTGATGGTGCCGAAGGGGGCGACGGACGCCGGGAGCAGGAAGATGCCGCCGCCGATGATGTTGCCCATGACCAGGGCGGTGGCGACGGGGAGCCCGAAGCGGCGGGCGTGTCCGCCGTTGCCGGACGCCGGGGCGGAGTCGGGTGCCGCGGGGGTCTCCCGCGGGTCCGGAGCCGGTGGGGGGACGGTCCCGGTGACGTGCATGGGATGGGGCGCCTTCCTTGGAACTGGTGCCCGGGATCGCCGGGACGGCGCCCATGGTCGGGCACGGCCCGACATTGCTCCAAATCAGGCGCTTTTGTCCTGTACGGCCCCGCCCGGGACCGGAAAAGGTCCGCTTTGGACGGTCCTGGGCCGGGGATCCTCCACGGGCACCTGCGGGCCGTTCGACTCGCGCAGCCAGCGGCGCAGGATGCGGTGCACGTGCTCGGCCCCGACGATCTCCGCGCTCTCGGCGACCGGCGCGGACAGGACGACCGGCGACAGCAGGAAGGCGCGGGACTGGGCGCCGCCGAGTCCGCCGTGCGAGCCGATCTGCTCCTCGAAGGCGAGCACCTCGCCGTCGGCCGGGTCGTGGAAGGAGTTGACCATGATGTCGGCGGTGTGCGGGAAGGAGTGCGTGCGGCGCACGGCGTCGGCGGCGCCGGGCCCGAAGGACGCGAGCGGTCCCGGGTCCTCGTCGAGCCGGTCCAGGGGGATCTCCGCGCCCCGCGCGCCGAGCACGACACCTCCGTGCTTCTCGCTGCGCACCAGCAGGAAGCCGATACCGGGGTGGTTGGCGAGGGTGGCCAGCAGGGCGGGGTGGCGGGCGTCGATCTCCTCCCGGGTCATCCGGTGGTGCACGTCCGGGAAGGAGACCAGGCCGAGGTTGCCGGAGGCCAGCACGATCGGCTCGGAGCGGCGGCCCGAGGGGGTGTCGGCGGGACGCTGCTGCTCGGCGCCCTCCTCGACGGGCCGGTGCAGGGCGGCCCGTACGGTGTTGCGGGCCTCGGCGCCACTGCGGGTGCGCTGGGCGCGGCGCGGTACGGGCAGCCCGCAGCCGGCCCGCACCAGGTCGCCGAGGGTGAGGCCGTAGCGGGCGCGGAAGGTCTCGCCGGGGCTCTGGCCGTGGTCGGACAGGAGCACGATCCGGTACTTGCGGGGGGCGTGCTCGGCGACCTCCTCGATCAGCGCGAGGGACCGGTCGAGGCGCTGGAGGACCTTCGCGGCGTCCCGGCTGCGCGGCCCGGAGTGGTGTGCCACCTCGTCATAGGCCACCAGGTCGGCGTAGACGGCGGTGCGGCCGGCGAGCATGTCGCCCATCACCGCGGCGACGACGACGTCCCGTTCGACGACGGTCGCGAAGGCGCGGACGAAGGGGTAGAGACCGCCGCGGGAGACGCGCGGGCGGACCTCGTGCATCCGGGCTCGGGTGGACTGGACGATCTCCCGGCACACCTCGGCGACGAAGGACATGGCGGTGCGGACGGCGTTGGCCGGGTCGGAGAAGTAGGCGAAATAACCGGACCGGGACCGCGTCTGGGGGCTGCGGCGGCGGGTGGCGATGGAGAGCACGAGGGCCTGTTCGTCGGCGCCGCCGCCGAACAGGTTGCCGCGGCTGGCGCCGTCGACGGTGAGCAGTCCGCCGTCGCCGGTGTGCTCGACGGCGCGGTGCTGGAGTTCGGCGGCGCTGGTGGGGCGGTTGCAGACCACGACCTCGCCGCTGTCCTTCTCGTACCAGCGGAAGGCGGGGACGTCGTGGTTGGAGCCGTGCAGGATGCCGAGCTGGCTGGCGCCGGTCTGGCTGGACCAGTCGGTGCGCCACTGGGCGAGCCGGTGGGTCGCGGAGGTGCCGTCGCGGCCGAGCCAGCGGGCGACGGTGGGCATGGCGCCGTTGTCGACGGCGGCCAGCAGGACGTCGTGGCCGACGCCGTCCAGTTGCAGGAAGAGGGTGCCGGGGTCGGCCGGGCAGGGCGGTCCGGATCTGCGGCGGCGGTCGGCGAGGCGGTAGAGCCGGCGCCGGTAGGCGTCGTCGTCGCGCACGGCCAGGGCACCACCGGTGGCGGAGGCGACGGCGGACATGACGGCGGCCACCACGACCGCCGTCTCGGGGGCGACACCCCCGCGCCCGGCCGGGTTCACGTCGATCGCCAGGAGCAGCAGACCGCCGTTGAGGAAGAAGACGAGAAGTCCGAGGACGAGGGCCGGCACCAGGAGCAGCAGCCGGACCAGCAGCGGCCACACCAGGGCGGACAGCAGGCCGAAGGCGCCCGCGCCGACCGCGGCGGTCATGGCGATGTCGGTCGCGCTGTCGCCGTCGGGCGACTGGAGCCGGAAGTCCGGCAGGATCCCGGCGAGCAGGAGCATGGTGAGCGTGGAGACGGCCCACACCGCGACACTCCGCCCGATCTGACTGGCGACCCGGCGCCAACGCCCTCCACCCACGCTCCGCACACCTCACGTCCCGGGCCCGTCGTCCGCGCGGGCCTTCCCCACCCTGTCACAACGGTCCGGAGCGCCCGTTTGTCCCCCCGGGTCCGGTTCATACTCCTGGGGTCCCGCGGCGGAGGTCAGCGGCCGTCGTACCCGGCCGTCGGCATCGACAGCCGGCGGTGCACGCACGCCTTCATCCGGGCGTCGTAGGACGGTTCCGCGTGGCCGGCCGTCTCGACGCGGACCCCGCGTCGCGCGCACTCGGCGGTGAACTCGTCCACGGACGACAGCGCGCTCTCCAGCACGCGGCGACTGGGCGCCACGAACAGGTCGCGCCCCGGCCGGACGCCGTCCCACAGGGCGTCGTGGTCGGGTCGCAGGCCGCGTACCAGCAGTTCCCTGGCGACGACGTAGCCGTGCTCGGCGGCCCAGCGGGCGCACATCGCGTGCTGGCTGCGGGAGTCGACCAGGAAGGGATCGTCGTCCAACTGCTCCAGTGGCGTCAGACTCGCGATCGCCGTCACCCGCACCGGCCCCATGGTGTCCCCCTCACCTCCCGTTTTCGTCGCCGACCCTACTCCTGGACGTACGCTTCGGGGAGTCGCGCGAAGGAGGCAAAGGAGTGCCGGTGGAGCTCACGTGGTGGGGTCACGCCACCTGCACGGTCGAGGACTCGGACATACGCGTGCTCACCGACCCGCTGTTCGTACGCAGGCTCGCCCACCTGCGCCGGAGGCGGGGCGCGGTGCCGCCGCCGGACGCCTGGCGCGCGGACGTGGCGCTCGTCTCCCATCTGCACGCCGACCATCTGCACGTGCCGTCGCTCGCGCGGCTCGCGCCGGGCACGCGCCTGCTCGTGCCCCGGGGCGCACGACGGGCGGTGCCGGGGCTGCGCCGGCTCGGGCACCTGCAGCTGAGCGAGGTGGCGCCCGGCGACGAGACGACCATCGGTGACCTGCGGATACGGGCGGTACCCGCGCGGCACGACGGGCGGCGGCTGCCGCTCGGACCGCACCGCGCGCCCGCGCTCGGCTACGTCGTCGAGGGCGAGGCCCGGACGTACTTCGCCGGCGACACCGGCCTGTTCGACGGCATGGAGAAGGAGGTCGGTCCGGTCGACGCGGCGCTGCTGCCGGTCGGTGGCTGGGGGCCGTACCTGGGCGAGGAGCACCTGGACGCGGGGCGCGCGGCGCAGGCGCTGGCCCGGCTGGCGCCGCGCACGGCGGTGCCGGTGCACTACGGCACGTACTGGCCGATCGGGATGGACGCCGTGCGCCCCCACGAGTTCCACACGCCGGGCGACGAGTTCGTACGCCTGTCGGCGCTGCGCGCGCCGGGGGTCGCGGTGCACCGACTGGGGCACGGCGGGAGTGTGCGGGTGGAGGTCGCGCGGTGAGCTGGCTGAGTGCCGCCACGACGAGCGTTCCGATCGATCCGGCCCAGCAGGCGTTCGGTTATCCGTCGCTCTTCCTGCTGGTGTTGATCGGGGCGCTGGTGCCGGTGGTGCCGACGGGCGCGCTGGTGAGTTCGGCGGCCGTGGTGGCGATGCACCAGACGGTGCCGTTCTCCATGCTGATGGTGTTCGTGACAGCGTCGCTGGCCGCTTTCTGCGGGGACCTGACGCTGTACTGGCTGGGGCGGCGCGGGGTCGGCTCGAAGAACGGATCGCGCTGGCTGGAGGCGATCCGGTCCCGGGCGCCCGAGGACCGGCTGGAGCAGGCACAACAGAAGCTCGCCGAGCACGACGTCGCCGTGCTCGTGCTGTCCCGGCTGGTGCCGGCCGGGCGCATACCGGTGATGCTGGCCTGTCTGCTGGCCGAGTGGCCGCTGCGCAGGTTCGCCCGGGGCAATCTGCCGGCCTGCCTGGCCTGGGCGGTGACGTACCAGCTGATCGGCGTACTGAGCGGCGCCCTGTTCAGCAAGCCGTGGGAGGGCGTGGCCGCGGCGATCGCGCTGACCGTGCTGGTGGGCGGGGCGCCGAGCGTGTGGCGGCGGTGGCGGGGGCCTGCCAAGGCCTGAGGTCCCTGAGGTCCCTGAGGTTTCTGAGGTCCCTGAGGTCACTCCAGCACGTGTGAGGCGCCGACCGGAAGGTCCCACAGGTGCTCCCGGGGCAGACCCGCCCGCTGCCAGGCGGCGCGTACCCGGGTGAGCGGTTCCAGTACGGGTTCCGCGGACAGCACGAACGTGCCCCAGTGCATCGGCGCCATCCTGCGGGCGCCGACGTCCTGGGCGGCCCGCACCGCCTCCTCCGGGTCGCAGTGCACGTCGCTCAGCCACCATCTGGGGTCGTAGGCGCCGATGGGGAGCAGGGCGAGGTCGATACCGGGGTAGCGGCGGCCGATGCGGGTGAACCAGTGGCCGTACCCGGTGTCGCCGGCGAAGTACACGCGCCGGCCGTCGGGGTCGGTGAGGACCCAGCCGCCCCACAGGGTGCGGCAGGTGTCGGTGAGGGTGCGCTTGGACCAGTGGTGGGCCGGTACGAAGTCGAAGCGGACGCCGTCCAGCCGCGCCGCCTCCCACCAGTCCAGCTCGGTGACGCGGGTGAAGCGGCGGCGGTGGAACCAGCGGCCGAGCCCGGCCGGCGCGAAGACGGGCGTGTCGCGCGGCAGTCGGCGCAGGGTGGGGGCGTCCAGGTGGTCGTAGTGGTTGTGGCTGATGACGACCGCGTCGACGCGCGGCAGGGCGCTCCAGGCGACGCCGACCG
This sequence comes from Streptomyces marokkonensis, assembly GCF_039539045.1. Lineage (NCBI taxonomy): Bacteria > Bacillati > Actinomycetota > Actinomycetes > Kitasatosporales > Streptomycetaceae > Streptomyces > Streptomyces marokkonensis. The sequence continues at coordinate 45,806 of NZ_BAABCQ010000005.1, read as the reverse complement.
GAGTGACACGCACCGGGGTGCCGAGGATGCGACGGGACCAGACCGGGTCGGTGAGGACGGTGAGCCCGCCGATCCGCACCACCCAGCTCGCGTGCCCGGCCCAGGTGACGGCGACGGTGCGCGCGTCCACGCGGGGCAGCGGGCCGGGCGCGTAGGGCAGCCGGGGGATGTCTGCGAGGCCCTCGGGGCCGGGTCTCACCGCGCCCTCGCGCGCGAATCTGGCGAAGGCCTTCAGGTCGGGCAGCGGTGCGGTCAGCCGGTCGTGGAAGGCGCGCGGCCACACCCGGTGCTCGGCGAGCGGCCGGGGTTCGGCGAGCGGCGGGTACGAGGGTGGTGGGGAGGACGCGGCCGCCGGCGTGCCGGCGCCCTCGGCGGGGGTCGGGGTGGACATGGACGTGTGCGTACTCGCGGCCGACCGGGGCTGATGCGTCATCGAGGAGGCTCCCATCGCTGAGCGTCGCGGAGATCGTCGAAGACCGACTTCAGCCCGATCAGCGCGCGTCGCACGTGTGGCAGTTCCAACGGGTCGGGGGACGTGAGGCATTCCGCCCGCTGCTCGTCGGTGCCGCCGTCGAGCAGCGGGCCGGTGGCGAGCCGGACGCGCAGGGCCGGCAGGTCGTCGCCGAAGCGGTGCCCGCCGGGGGCCGGCATGCCGAGCCGGGCGGTGAGGAAGTCCTCCAGTTCCTGGGCGTCGCCGACGCCCTGGGCGGCGAGCGCGTCGCGCAGCGGGCCGAGGTCCGCGTACAGGTGGCGGCCGGCCTGCGGGGGCCGGGCGGTGGCGCCGGCGGCGACGACGACGGCGTGCACGGCGGCGGCCACGCGCGCGTGCAGGCGCACGGCGGCCGACCGTCGGAGGGTGACCGGCTCGGGTTCGGCGAGCGCGTACCCGGCGGCGGCGGCGACGGGGGCGGTCACGCGGGCGCCGAGCGCGGTGAGCACGTCGAGCACGCGCGCGTGCAGGCCGTCTCCGGCGGCGGACGCGGGGAAGCGGGCGGCGGCGGCCGGCCAGCCCGGCGGCAGCAGCGCACCGGCCAGGTCGGTGACGACGGTGACCCGTTCGGGCAGCATCTCGGCGGGGCTGAGCAGCACGGTGGCGTGCGGATCGTGCAGGGTGTCGCGCCAGGTCTCGTCGCTGACCAGGTGCAGTCCCTCGCCTGCCGCGGCCTCGACGGTCTCGTGCAGCAGCTCGGGCGGCGCGACGGTGCCGGTGGGGTCGTCGGCGACGGACAGGACGAGCAGGCGGGGGTCGCCGCCCTCGGCACGCACCCGGCGGACGGTTTCCAGAAGGGCGTACGGGTCGGGGACGCCGCCGGACTCGGCCGGGGTCGGCACGTGGAAGACGGGCCTGCCCAGCAGCCGTGCGTACGGCGCCCACCAGGCGGCGCAGGGACGGGGCACCAGGACGTCGCCGCCGAGCGCGGCGGTCAGGGCGAGCAGGAGGGCGTTGGGGTTGGGGGCGGCGGCGACGTGGCCGGGCTCGGTGGGCAGACCGCGCCGGTCCCAGTAGCCGCAGGCGGCGTCCAGCAGGGCGGGGGAACCGCCGGCCGGTTCGTCGTGGCCGCGGCCCGCGGCGGCGGCCAGTACGGCGGACAGCTCGGGCAGCACGGGCAGTCCGTCGTCGGGGAGGTGCGGACCGTAGCGCACGGGACCGTGCCCCACGGGGCCGTGACCGCCGGCGTGGCCCTCGCGGTCATGGGCTCCGCCGTCGCCCACGCCGTCGTGGCCTTCACGGTCGTGGCCTTCGAGGTCCGTCCGCCGCATGCCTGCCTCCGCGCGGTCCGTGGTGCCGTGTCCTGCCGCCGCCCGACCGGGTGCTCTTCGCTCGGTCGTTGCTCCCAGTACCCACCGTGCCGCCCTGCCATGGCTGTGGCCCGGATCGCGCGCAGCGCCCGCGGTCCGTACGAGGTCCGCAGGCCGTGCGGGTCAACGGTTCAGTTCCCGGCGTCCCCGCGCAGGCGATGCCGGAGCCGGTGCGCGGCCGCGCCGAACGCGCCCGTGATCAGGACACCGCCGGCGACCAGAGCGGGCATCGAGTCGGTGAACGCCCCGCCCGTGCCGGCCCGGACCCCGTGCTCCACGGTCGCCCCGCCGCAGGGATTCCCCTGCGCGGAGGCCTCCCCGTGCGGAGCGGGGGATTCCGGGCACGCGGGCTCGGCGGGCTCGGCGGGCTCGGCGGGCTTGGCGGGCGTGGCGGGCTTGGCGGGCTTGGTGGCGCAGGACGTACCGCGCGCGGATGCCTCGCCGTGCGCGGCCTCCGGGCCGGGACACGCCGACTCGGCGGCACCGCACGGCTCGCCCGGTGCGGCCGGTTCGGGGCACGGGGATGTGACCGCGCCGCCGTTCTTCCCCGGCATGGTCATCGTCGCGCTCCACGGAACGCCCTCGCCCCCCGAGGCCTCCGGGCAGGCGCCGTCGACGGTCCACGTGTCCTCGGAGCCCGCCGGACCCGGGTCGGCCTCGAAGTCCCCGGAGGCGGTTATCCGGGCGGTGCCCCGGTAGGCGGGCCCGGACGTGGTCCCGTCGCCGCCCTCCACCTTGCGCAGCACGACGGTGCCCTCGTCGAAGGCCGGTGAGGTCGCGTCGAGGGTCGCGGGTGCGGCCCCGCCGGTCGAAGCGCAGGCGACGGAGACGGTGACGGTACCGCCCGGGGTGACGTCGGCGGGGCTGACCTCGACGTCGGGTCCAGCGGCTGTGGCCGACGGATGGGAAACGCCGGGGTCCGCGGGTGGCGGCGGAACGCCGGGATCGGCCGAGACGGGGCCCGCGAGGACACCGAGCGCGGCACTGGCCAGGACTGCGGCGGAGAGGGCGCGGGCGGTGCGGCGCATGGGACGGGCTCCTTAGAGCGGCGAGCGGCGAGCGACGGCTGCGGGGGCACGGCACTCGCGCCCCCTCGGCCATCACAGCCCGTCCGCCACAGGCGCGCGCGCCACCGTGCGCCGTTCGCGGGAACGGGACGCCCGAGCGGGTGAGTACGAGGTTTCGGCCCGCCCGCTGCCGTCACACGGTCCTCTCGCCCCGCCCCACCGGCGCGCACCGGCGCCCACCTGCGCACGACGGCGCGACGGCACCCGCCGCGCCGTCGGGAGCAGCCCCGCTCAGGCAGCGGCGTCCCGCAGTACCTGCTGCCGCACCCGGTCGCAGCAGCGGCTGATCAGCCGGGAGACGTGCATCTGGGAGATGCCGAGTTGTTCGGCGATGCGACTCTGGGTCATGTCGTCGAAGAAGCGCATGTAGAGGATGGCGCGTTCCCGTTCGGGCAGCGCGGCGAGGCGGTCCTTGACGGCCTCGCGGTCGACGACGGTGTCGAGGGCCGGATCGAAGGCGCCCAGGGCGTCGCCGAGTGAGTAGCCGTCCTCGCTGCCGGGGAGTTCCGCGTCCAGGGACAGGGCCGTGAAGCTCTCCAGTGCCTCCAGCCCGGTCCGGACGTCCTCCTCGCTCAGATCGGCGTGCTCGGCGATCTCGGCGACCGTGGGCCTGCGGCCGGAGATGGTCTGGGACAGGTCCTGGCCGGCGAAGCGCACGCGGTTGCGCAGGTCCTGGACCCGGCGCGGCACGTGCAGGGTCCACATGTGGTCGCGGAAGTGGCGCTTGATCTCGCCGGTGATCGTCGGCACGGCGTAGCTCTCGAAGGCGTTGCCGCGCTCGGGGTCGTACCGGTCGACGGCCTTGACCAGTCCGAGGGCCGCGACCTGGCGCAGGTCCTCATAGCTCTCGCCTCGGCTGCGGAACCGTCCCGCGAGCCGTTCGGCCATGGGCAGCCAGGCCTCGACGATCCGGTCGCGGACCGCGTCGCGCTCCGGTCCGTCGGGCAGGGTGGCGAGTCGGTGGAAGGCGTCGGCGGTGTCGGGGGCGTCGTCGTGCGGGTGCTTCACGCTGGCGTGGATCGGCATGGTGCGTCGCAACTCCCTCGGAGCGCGGGGTCGTGTCGTCGCGGCCGGTCGGCGGCCCGGTCGGTACGGCCGGTGCGGCCGGCGCCGGGGCTCGTCGAGCCCCCGGTGCGCGGGACGGGCGTCACCGGTGCGACGACACGGCCCTGGGTTCGGGCGGTCACCGTGGGAGGGCGTCCGGCCCGGACGGACGCATCCGTGGCGGCGTCACGCCGCTCCCACGAACGTGCCTCCTGTCCGAAGCACTGCATGTCCGCCTGCCCCATGGACCCCACGGCAAACACCCGAATGTCTCTCCGATTGCCCCGACGCGGGACCGGGGACCGGCCCGTGATCATCTGGAGTGATCACGGGCCGGTCCCCGGAAGAGACAGGGCAGGGCGGGGCGGGCGGCCGTCGGAGCGGCGGTCACCGCTTGCGCGGCTGGTTGAAGCGCAGCATGTTGCCGGAGGGGTCCCGGAAGGCGCAGTCGCGGACACCGTAGGGCTGGTCGACCGGCTCCTGGAGGACCTCCGCCCCCGCGGCCCGGACGCGTTCGAAGGTGCCGTCGACGTCGTCGGTGGTGAAGATGACGCCGCGCAGCAGGCCCTTGGCGAGAAGCTCGGCCATGGCCTCCTTGTCGGCGGCGGAGGCGTTCGGGTCGGCGAGCGGGGGTTCGAGGACGATGTCCACACCGGGCTGGGCCGGGGAGCCCACGGTCACCCAGCGCATGCCCTCGAACCCGACGTCGTTGCGCACCTCCAGCCCGAGCACGTCCCGGTAGAAGGCGAGCGCCTTGTCGTGATCGTCGACGGCGATGAAGCACTGCGAGAGGTTGATGTCCATGCGCCTCACGCTACGGGCGGGGGCGCGGGCCGCGCTTCTCCGTTCCTGACCGGTCGCGTGTAGACCTTGGCGACGCAGGCCGGGATGTCGGCACCGTCGGCGTGGTCCCGGGCCCGGTAGGCGCTCGGGCTCTCGCCGACCAGTTCGGTGAACCGCGAGCTGAACGACCCCAGCGAGGTACAGCCGACCTCGAAGCAGACCTCCGTGACGGACAGGTCGCCGCGCCGCAGCAGGGCCTTGGCCCGCTCGATCCGGCGCGTCATCAGGTAGCTGTACGGCGTCTCCCCGTAGGCGGCGCGGAAGCTGCGGGAGAAGTGGCCGGCCGACATGAGGGCGACGCGCGCCAGCGCCGGCACGTCGAGCGGCTCGGCGTACGCGCGGTCCATCAGGTCGCGGGCCCGGCGCAACCGGACCAGGTCATCCAGCGTCGTCACCCCACCACGATCCCACAGCGCCGGTCCGACCCGGTACCGGCGCCGCGGGGCCCGTTCGCGGTCAGGCGCCGACGTACGCCGCGAGGTGTTCGCCGGTGAGGGTGGAGCGGTCGGCGACCAGGTCGGCGGGGGTGCCCTCGAAGACGATCCGGCCGCCGTCGTGGCCGGCGCCGGGGCCGAGGTCGATGATCCAGTCGGCGTGCGCCATGACCGCCTGGTGGTGCTCGATGACGACGACCGACTTGCCGGCGTCGACGAGCCGGTCGAGCAGACCGAGCAGTTGTTCGACGTCGGCGAGATGCAGGCCGGTGGTGGGCTCGTCGAGTACGTAGACGCCGCCCTTGTCGCCCATGTGGGTGGCGAGCTTGAGCCGCTGGCGCTCGCCGCCGGACAGCGTGGTGAGCGGCTGGCCGAGGGTGAGGTAACCGAGCCCGACGTCGGCGAGCCGGTCGAGGATCCTGTGCGCGGCGGGGGTGCGGGCCTCGCCGGTGCCGAAGAACTCCTCCGCCCGCGCCACCGACATCGCGAGCACCTCGCTGATGTCCCGGCCGCCGAGGCGGTACTCGAGGACCGAGGCCTGGAACCGCTTCCCCTCGCAGTCCTCGCAGGGCGTGGCGACGCCGGCCATCATCGCCAGGTCGGTGTAGATGACGCCGGCGCCGTTGCAGGTGGGGCAGGCGCCCTCGGAATTGGCGCTGAAGAGGGCGGGCTTGACGCCGTTGGCCTTGGCGAAGGCCTTGCGGATCGGATCGAGCAGTCCTGTGTACGTGGCCGGGTTGCTCCGCCGGGACCCCTTGATGGGGCTCTGGTCGACCGATACGACGTCGGCGCCCGCGCCGGCCGGGACGGAGCCGTGGATCAGCGAGCTCTTGCCGGATCCCGCCACGCCGGTGACCACGCAGAGCACGCCGAGCGGGACGTCGACGTCGACGCCCTGGAGATTGTGCGTCCTGGCGTCGCGGATCTCCAGTGTCCCGGTGGGCTCGCGGACCGTCTCCTTGAGCGAGGCCCGGTCGTCGAGGTGGCGGCCGGTGACGGTGTCGCCTGCCCGCAGCCCCTCGACGGTGCCCTCGAAGCAGACGGTGCCGCCCGCCGTGCCGGCGCCGGGGCCGAGGTCGACGACGTGGTCGGCGATCGCGATCGTCTCCGGCTTGTGCTCGACGACGAGGACCGTGTTGCCCTTGTCCCGCAGCCGCAGCAGCAGGTCGTTCATGCGCTGGATGTCGTGCGGGTGCAGACCGATGGTGGGCTCGTCGAAGACGTACGTGGTGTCGGTGAGGGACGAGCCGAGGTGACGGATCATCTTCACGCGCTGAGCCTCACCGCCCGACAGGGTGCCCGCCGGACGGTCGAGCGAGAGATAGCCGAGGCCGATCTCCACGAACGAGTCGAGGGTGTCCCGCAGCGCGGTGAGCAGCGGCGCCACCGACGGGTCGTCGAGAGTGCGGACCCACTCGGCCAGGTCGCGGATCTCCATCGCGCAGGCGTCGGCGATGCTGGTCTTCCCGATCCTCGACGACCTGGCGCCCTCGCTGAGCCTGGTTCCGTCGCACTCGGGGCAGGTGGTGAAGGTGACCGCCCGCTCCACGAACGCCCGGATGTGCGGCTGCATCGCCTCCTTGTCCTTGGACAGGAACGACTTCTGGATCTTCGGGATCAGTCCTTCGTAGGTGAGGTTGACGCCGCCGACCTTCACCTTGACCGGCTCGCCGTAGAGGAAGTCCCGCAGTTCCTTCCCGGTGTACTCGCGGATCGGCTTGTCCGGGTCCACGAAGCCGGACTGGGCGTAGACCTGCACGGTCCACTGGCTGTCGGACTTCCAGCCGGGGATGGTGAACGCGCCCTCGGAGAGCGACTTGGAGTCGTCGTAGAGCTGCGAGAGGTCGATGTCGGAGACCTTGCCCCGGCCCTCGCAGCGGTTGCACATGCCGCCGGTGCGCTCGTAGGTCGCCTTCACGGCCTTCTTGTTGCCGCGCTCGACGGTGATAGCGCCGCTCGCCCGGACGGAGGCGGTGTTGAAGGAGTACGCGCTGGGCGGGCCGATGTGCGGGTCCCCGAGCCGGCTGAAGAGGATGCGCAGCATCGCGTTGGCGTCGGTGGCGGTGCCGACCGTGGAGCGCGGGTCGGCGCCCATCCGCTGCTGGTCGACGATGATCGCGGTGGTCAGGCCGTCGAGGACGTCGACCTCGGGCCGTGCCAGCGTCGGCATGAACCCCTGCACGAAGGCGCTGTAGGTCTCGTTGATCAGCCGCTGCGACTCGGCGGCGATCGTGTTGAACACCAGCGAGCTCTTGCCCGAGCCGGAGACTCCGGTGAACACCGTCAGCCTGCGCTTGGGGATCTCGATGCTGACGTCCTTGAGATTGTTCTCGCGGGCGCCGTGCACACGGATCAGATCGTGGCTGTCGGCGACATGCGGCGCGGCCGGCTGCCGGTCCGTTCTCCTGGCGCTGGTCATCGTGTCTCCATCTGTCGGCGGGTCGGCAGAGACACGCTAGACGGAGCGCGGTGGGCCTCGCTTCTCGATTACTGATCTGCTTCTCCGGCCGCGGTCGCGGCCCCGTCGGGGCCGGGGTCCGGATCGTCCGGCGGCGGCTCGGTGCCCGGCAGCACCAGTTCCTCGTAGCGGCCCAGGGCCAGCACCACGCCGAGCATGAGGGCCGGGATGAACACAGCGAGCAGCACCGCCATGGTCCGTCCTTCCCGACAAGGGGTGGGCGTGGGGGTGGCGCGGGCCGGGTTCCCCGCGTCCGCCGGGCAAACCGTCGGCGCACGCGGAGACACGCAGCGTGTCGGCGCGAATCGGACCGGACCCGTCCGGATGAATCCGTGTCGGCCCGCGGTGCCCGGGTACGCGGTCGGCACCCCCTGAAGGATGTGGAGGGAGACATGCAGCGAGGCAGTGACCGGATGAGCGTCCATCGTGACGACGAGATGAAGCACGAACTGCAGGGTCTGCTCAGGTCCGGGCACCCCACCCGCAGCGAGGAGTGGAACGACCCGGAACCGGCCGCGGAGGACGACCCCGAGGTCACCTACGGACCGGTGACACCGGGCCGCGGGCCGACGTATCTGGAGGCCCTCCGACTCGAACTGGCCCGGAACCTGACCCGGGGCACCTTCCCCGCGAACCCGCGGGAACTGACCCGGGCGCTGCGCCGCGGCAACGCGCCCGACGCCCTCGTCGAGGGCCTGGAACGGCTGCCGCACAAGGCGCGCTACGACAACGTGCAGGAACTGGCGGTGGCCCTGACCGAGAACGGCGGATCCGGAGCGTCCGGACCGCAGAGCGCGTAGGCGCCGGGAAGGCTGACTCATGGCCGAGCACGCGGCCGAGTACGTGAAGAACGTCATGACCCCGGGCGTGGCCGCCGTCCGCCCGGACTCCTCCCTCGTCGAGGCGGCCCGGCTGATGCGTACGCAGAACATCGGCGATGTGGTGGTCGCGGACGGGCAGGGCGTCGTGGGCATGCTCACCGACCGGGACATCACGGTGCGGGCGGTGGCGGAAGGCCTCGACCCGATGGCGGTGGGCGTCCGGTCGGTCTGCACCACCGACCCGCTGACGGTGTCCCCGGACGACCGGGCCTCGGACGCGGTCGCGCTCATGCGCGAGCACGCCGTACGCCGGCTGCCGGTCGTGGAGGACGGGCCGCCGGTCGGGATGCTGAGCCTCGGCGACCTCGCCGAGTCCCGGGATCCCGCCTCGGCGCTCGCCGACATCGGCCGGGCGGAGCCGGACGCCGCGGGAGGCGGCTGAGACGCGCCGAGCCTCGACACACACGGCAGCGCGCGACACACACGGCAGAACGACACACGCGCGCCGGGCGGCGACGCCGGCCGACGCGCCAGGAAGGAATTCCGATCACATGCGTATCGCGTTTCTGACCGCGCCCGAGGGCGTGGAGCAGGTCGAGCTGACCGAGCCGTGGCAGGCGGCGAAGGACGCGGGCCACGAACCGGTGCTCGTCTCCACCCAGTCCGGTGAGATCCAGGGCTTCAACCACCTCGACAAGGCGGACACGTTCCCGGTGGACGAGGTGGTGGGCGACGCGTCGGCCGACTCGTTCGGCGGGCTGGTCCTGCCCGGCGGCGTGGCCAACCCGGACTTCCTGCGGACCGACGAGAAGGCCGTGGCGTTCGTCAGGGACTTCTTCGAGCAGGGGCGTCCGGTGGCCGCCATCTGCCACGCCCCGTGGACGCTCGTCGAGGCGGACGTCGTACGCGGCCGGGTCATGACCTCGTGGCCCAGCCTGCGGACCGACCTCCGCAACGCCGGCGCCACCTGGGTCGACGAACAGGTGAAGGTGTGCGACCACGGCGACAACGTCCTGGTCACCAGCCGCAAGCCGGACGACCTCGAGGCGTTCTGCGAGACCTATCTCGCGGAGTTCGCCAAGGCGGGCGGCTGAGAGGGCGAGAGCCTCACGCGGGCCCGGTCCGCCGGTGCGCCACGATCGCGCCGGTGGGCCGGGCCCCGCGCATGTCCGGACCGCCGCCCCGCGCATGTCCTGACCGCCGCCCGCCCCGCGCATGTCCTGACCGCGGCCCGGCGCGTCACCGTACCGCCGCTCCGCGCGTGACCGTACCGCCCGGCGGCCGCACTCAGCCGCCGGGGGTGGTGTCCTCCCCGCAGCCCCGTCCCCGGGCGCCCTCGCGGGTGCGGCCCGCGGCGACCGGGCGCCGGGGGTTGCGGCGCAGCCACTCGCCCTCCAGCTGCGCCATACGGTCGTTGTGGGCCCGCAGCGCGTCGTTCGACCCGTACAGCAGGGTGTCGTGACGGGTGCGGTGGATGGTCTCCAGCTCCTTCATGAGCTGTTGGTCGTCCAGGCGGCCCGGGTCCACTCCCGTCATGGTGCCCACTCCCGTCCTGGTGTCGTCACGCGTGTCGTGTTCGTTCATGCGGGCCGGGTACCCGCCCCGGAAGCACTACCACCCCCGAGGGCACCCGGGAGGGAGCCATGGATCTCGCGTTTCTGCATCCTCTCTACGAACATCAGGGGCCCTGGGCCTCCGTGTACGTCGACCTTTCCCGGAACACGGAGGACACTCCCCACGAACGTGAGCTGACGGCCGCCGCGGTGGCCCGGGAGCTGGCGGAACAGGGCGCGGACGACGCGACCTGCCGGGCCGTGAAGGAGGCGGTGGAGGGACTGCGCCACGCCACCGACCCGCACGGGCGGGCGCTGTTCGCGTGTGCCGGGCAGGTGGTACTCGATCCGCCGCTGGCCCGACCTCCGTACGGCGGGACCACCGCCGACTGGGCGCCGCTGCCGCATGTAGCGCCACTGCTGGAACTGGCCGGCGAGGACCCGCTGTGCGTCGTGGCCTACGTCGACCGCAAGGGCGCCGACTTCGAGCTGCGCAGCGCGCTGGGCAGCTCGGACGCGGGCGGCGTCACCGGCCGGCAGTGGCCGGTGCACCGCACGAGCAACGTCGACTGGTCGGAGCGCCACTTCCAGCTGCGAGTGGAGAACACCTGGGAGCACAACGCGGCGGAGATCGCGGACGCCCTCGCCGTGTGCCAGGAGGAGACGGGCGCCGACCTGCTGATCCTGGTGGGTGACGACCGGGAGCGGCGGTCCGTGCACGAACGGCTTCCCAAGCGGCTGCAGGACCGGGTCGTCGAGGCCTCGCGCGGCGCCGGCAGCAGGCTGCTGGACGACGAGGTGAAGCGGCTGCGCGACGACCATGTGCGCTCGCGCGCGCGGGAGGACCTGGACCGGTTCCTGGCCGCCCGTACTCCGGACGGCGAGGGCCGGGCCGGCGCCGCGGAGGGCGTGCCCGCGTTGGTCGAGGCGGCCCGGGAGCACCGCATCGACGAGCTGCTGATCATCCCGGACGGCCCCGACACCCACCGCGAGGTGTGGATCGGCGAGGACGCCGACCAGCTCGCGGTGCGCCGTACGGAGCTGAAGACGCTCGGCGAGCAGAACTCCTGGTCGGCCCGCGCCGACGACGCCCTGCTGCGCTCGGCGGTGATGACCGGCGCCCCGGCGATCTCGGTGACGGCGGCCCTGCCGTCCGAGGCCGCGGAGAAGGCGCCGGTGGGCGGACTGGGGGCGCTGCTGCGCTGGAAGTGACCTCCGTGTCGGACGGCGTCAGCGGGCCCGTTCCACCCGCCGTTCGTCCCAGACCGGCTCCGGCGTCTCCCGGACGCGTCCGTCGCTGCCGAAGACGAGGTACCGGTCGAAGGAGCGGGCGAACCAGCGGTCGTGGGTGACCGCGAGGACCGTGCCGTCGAAGCCCTCCAGGCCCTCCTGGAGGGCTTCGGCCGATTCCAGGTCGAGGTTGTCGGTGGGCTCGTCGAGCAGCAGGGTGGTGACGCCCTGGAGCTCCAGCAGGAGGATCTGGAAGCGGGCCTGCTGACCGCCGGAGAGCCGGTCGAAGGTCTGCTCGGCCTGGTGGGTCAGCTCGTAGCGGCGCAGCCTCGACATGGCGGCGCCCCGGTCCTGGGCGTGTTCGGTCCACAGGATGTCCAGGAGCCTTCGGCCCAGCAGTTCGGGGTGGGCGTGGGTCTGCGCGAAGTGTCCGGGGACCACGCGCGCGCCGAGCTTCCAGTTCCCGGTGTGTGCCACGTCGCCGCCGGCGAGCAGCCGCAGGAAGTGCGACTTGCCGGAGCCGTTGGAGCCGAGGACGGCGACGCGTTCGCCGTAGAAGACCTCCAGGTCGAAGGGTTTCATCAGGCCGGTGAGTTCCAGTTGCTCGCAGGTGACGGCGCGGACGCCGGTACGGCCGCCTTTCAGGCGCATCCTGATGTCCTGCTCGCGCGGCGGCTCGGGCGGCGGTCCGGCCTCCTCGAACTTGCGCAGCCGGGTCTGGGCGGCGGCGTAACGGGAGGCCATGTCGTGACTGACCGCGGCAGCCTGACGTAGCGTCAGCACCAGTTTCTTCAGCTGCGCGTGCTTCTCGTCCCAGCGGCGGCGCAGTTCCTCGAAGCGGGCGAAGCGCTCGCGCCGGGCCTCGTGGAAGGTGGCGAAACCGCCGCCGTGCACCCAGGCGTCGGCGCCCGCGGGGCCGGGTTCCAGGGAGACGATCTTCTCGGCGGCGCGGGCCAGCAGTTCCCGGTCGTGGGAGACGAAGAGCACCGTCTTGCGGGTCTCCTTCAGCCGCTCCTCCAGCCAGCGCTTGCCGGGCACGTCGAGGTAGTTGTCCGGCTCGTCGAGCAGCAGCACCTCGTCGGTGCCGCGCAGCAGCGCCTCCAGCACCAGCCGCTTCTGCTCACCGCCGGACAGCGTGCTCACCTGCCGCCACTGGGCCTTGTCGTACGGCACCCCCAGCGCGGCCGTGGTGCAGATGTCCCACAGGGTCTCGGCCTCGTACCCCTGCGCCTCGGCCCAGTCGGCGAGCGCCTGCGCGTAGCGCATCTGGGCGGCCTCGTCGTCGACGGTCAGGATCCCGTGCTCGGCGGCGTCGACGGCGCGCGCGGCCTCGCGGATGCGGGGCGACGCCACGGACACCAGCAGGTCGCGTACGGTCGTCTCGTCCCGGACGGAGCCCACGAACTGGCGCATCACCCCGAGGCCGCCGCCGACGGTGACGGTGCCGCCGTGCGGCTTCAGCTCCCCGGACAGCAGGCGGAGCAGCGTGGTCTTGCCCGCCCCGTTGGGTCCGACGAGGGCCACGACGGCCCCCTCCCCCACCCGGAAGGAGGCGTCGCCGAGCAGCGCCCTTCCGTCGGGAAGGCAGTACTCCAGGTGCGCGGCTTCGAGATGACCCATGGCACCGGATTCTGCGGCTCCGGGCACGTCCGGGGCAAACCACTTTCCGCCGCGCTTCCCCCGGCCGCGGCCCGGGGCGCCGGTACGTGGGGCGCGCCACCCGCAGGAAACGCCGTCTGCAGGGTAGGCGGGAGCCATGAGCCCCGACGTAGACCTCACCGCCCCGACGCCCGGCCCGCATCCGGTCCGCACCGGTCTCCTCCGGCTGGACCAGCGTGTGTTCGAGGCCGTCGCCGCCCGTACCTGGCCCGGTGCCGACCCCCTCCTGCCCCTGCTGAGCCGTAGCGCCAACCACGGCGTGCTGTGGTTCGCGGCGGGCGCCGCCCTGGCCGCGTCCCGCACCCCGAGGGCCCGGCGCGCCGCCGCCAGGGGTCTCGCCTCGCTGAGCCTGGCCTCGCTGACGATCAACACCCTCGGCAAGCGCTCGGTCCGCCGCCCCCGTCCCGTACTGGACCCGGTGCCGCTGATCCGGCAGCTGAAGCGGCAGCCGATCACGACGTCCTTCCCCTCCGGCCACGCCGCGTCGGCCGCCGCGTTCGCGACCGGTGTCGCGCTGGAGTCCCCGGCGTGGGGCGCGGCGGTGGCCCCGGTGTCCGCCGCGGTCGCCCTCTCGCGGGTCTACACCGGGGTCCACTTCCCGAGTGACGTGCTGGCGGGTGCGGCCCTCGGCGCGGGGGCCGCGTTCGCCGTACGGGGCATGGTGCCGACGCGTGCCCAGCTCACCCCGCCGGCCCGGCCGCGTGCCGAGGTGCCGGCGCTGCCCGGCGGCGAGGGGCTCGTCATGGTGGCCAACATCGGCTCGGGCACCTCGGACCGGGTGCGGGCGTTGTGCGACGCGCTGCCCGACGCGGAGGTCGTCGAGTGCGAACCCGCGGACATCCGGGGCGAGCTGGACAAGGCGGCGGGCCACGCCCGGGTGCTCGGCGTGTGCGGCGGCGACGGCACCGTGAACGCCGCCGCCGAGATCGCGCTCCGCCACGGACTGCCGCTGGCGGTACTGCCCGGCGGCACACTCAACCACTTCGCCTATGACCTGGGCGTGGAGGACGTACGGGATCTGTGCCGGGCACTGGAGCGGGGCGAGGGGGTGCGCGTGGACGTGGGCCGGTTCACCTCCGGCGGGCAGCGCGGCATCTTCCTGAACACCTTCAGCCTCGGTGTGTATCCGGAGCTGGTGCGCGAGCGGGAGCGCTGGTCGCCCCGGATCGGCGGCTGGCCGGCCGGGGTGCTCGCGGCCGTACGGGTGCTGCGCGCCGACCGGCACCCGCTGGAGGCCGAGGTGCGGGGCCGTCGGCGCCCGCTGTGGATGCTGTTCGCGGGCAACGGCACGTACCACCGTCGGGGCCTCGCCTCGGGGCGCCGGCTCGACCTGGCGGACGGGCAGCTGGACGTGCGGGTGGTGCACGGTGGCCGCCGGCCCGCCGTAAGGCTGCTGTCCGCGGCCCTCGCGGGCCCGCTGACGCGCTCACCCGCGCACGCCGCGGTGCAGGTGGGCCGGCTGAGCCTGTCCGGGGTCGCGCCGGGCACGCTGATGGCCTTCGACGGCGAGCTGACGGAGACGGAGGGCGAGCTGACGCTGGAGAAGCTGCCCGAGGCACTCACGGTGTACCGCCCGCTGCCCGGTGACGGGCTCCTCCCCTGACCCGGTCCTGCCGGGCACCCCATCACCCTTGGCCCATATGGTGATACACGGATCTCACGATTCGGCCGGTGCGCGTACCGTGAGCGCATCGTCGGGAGAGGGGACCCAACCATGTCGAAGCCGCGGGAGACCGCCGTCTACACGCACGGGCACCACGAGTCCGTGCTCCGCTCGCACACCTGGCGCACCGCCGCCAACTCCGCCGCCTACCTGCTCGGGTCCCTGGAGCCCCACATGCGGGTCCTGGACATCGGCTGCGGTCCGGGCACCATCACCGCGGACCTCGCGGAGCTGGTCCCGGACGGTCACGTCACCGGCGTGGACCGGGCGCCGGAGATCGTCGAGCGGGCCCGGGCCACGGCTGCCGAACGCGGGCTGGCCAACACCGGCTTCGCGGTCGCCGACGTGCACGCGCTGGACTACCCGGACGACACGTTCTGCGTGGTCCACGCCCACCAGGTCCTCCAGCACGTCGGCGACCCGGTCCAGGCGCTGCGGGAGATGAGGCGGGTCGCGCGGCCCGACGGGATCGTCGCCGTCCGCGACTCCGACTACGGCGCCATGACCTGGTACCCCTCCTCGCCGGGCATGGACGACTGGCTGGACCTGTACCGCCGGGTCGCCCGCGCCAACGGGGGCGAGCCGGACGCCGGACGCCGGCTGAAGGCCTGGGCGCTCGAAGCGGGGTTCACGGACATCAGGGCCACCTCCGCCACCTGGACCTTCGCCACGCCCGAGGAGCGGGAGTGGTGGAGCGGCCTGTGGGCGGACCGCACCGTCGCGTCGGTGTACGCCGAGATCGCCGTCGGGGGCGGCCGTGCGACGACGGAACGGCTGCGGGCCGTCGCGGCGGCCTGGCGGCAGTGGGGCGAGCGGCCGGAGAGCTGGTTCAGCGTCCTGCACGGGGAGATCCTGTGCAGGAAGGAAGCCTGACCGCTGCCGCTGATCACCGGGGCCACTCCGCTGATCCTTGGGGCGACTGCGGAGTGACTGCGGAGTCACTCCCGGGGCAGCAGCGGTCCCAGCGGCCCGAGGTCCAGGTTCAGGTCCTCGGGCCGCAGGCCGTAGCGGTCGCGCAGTTCGGTCATCCGGTCGTCGAGGAGCATCAGGGTGAGCCCGATCCGCTCCTCCTGCTCCTCGTTCAGGTCGCCCTCGTCGACACGGCGCAGCGCCTGGCGTTCCATGAGCTGGCGCAGCAGCTCGACGACCGTCAGCACCAGTTTGATCAGGTCGCGCTCGACCGTGTCGGGTTCGAGGTCGAGGCGCTTGCGGGGCTCAGGATGTTCACTCACGTCAATCCCCGAACGGCGACGGTACATTGCGGTTGACCGAGCTGATCAGCGCGTTCAGGTCGATGCGGACCAGGTCGACGTCCGCGATGCGCAGCGTGACGTCGCCGGTGATGACGACGCCGCCGGCCAGCAGCCGGTCCAGCAGGTCGACAAGGGCGATCTCGCGGCGTTCGACGACGGTCATGAGCCCACCCCCGTGCCGTCCTCACCGGCGGTGTCGTGACCGGTGGTCCCGTCACCGGCGGCCTCGTCACCGGCGAATGAATACGCGGCCCACGGACCGGTGAGTTCCACGCGAATTCCGGGAGCGTCGTCCTTCGTGCGGTCCACCACTTCCACGAATTCCTCGGAGACGTCCCTCCCCACCAGATAGGCGGCGTTGAGGACGTTCCGACCGGCGGCGCCGGAAATGCTGGGATTCTGCGGCGCGTGCAGCCGCGCGTCGTCGGCCCGGGAGGACAGTGTTTCGTGCAGACGCGTGGCGAACCCCTCAGCTTTGGTCCACAGATCGTCGTTCGCCCGCGTCCGCATGCGCCGCTGCCGCAGATAGTCCCGGCCCGAGGCGGGCTTGGGGGCGGGCTCCGCCGGGCCGGCCGCCCGTTCGGGCTCTGCCTCGACGTACACCTTGACGCCCCATTCAACCCGCCCGTCCAGCCGGTCGAGCGTGCGCCGGAAGGCCTCCTCCCGCTCCTCCAGCATCACGCGTACGCCGCTGTCGTCCCGGAAGACGGTGGCCAGCCGGAGCGGGAGCGGGGTGGTGACGGCGGTGAGCGCGTCGATGACCTGCTGGTGGGCGCGGGCGGTTCCCGCCAGCCAGTCCAGGTTCTCGAGGTGGGCGCGCAGCGCCTCCTCACAGAAGTCGGCCTCCGGCACATGACTGACCACGGCGACCAGGCCGCGGTGGGCCAGCAGCCTGGGCGGGTCGCCCGCCACCCCCGTCAGCTGGGCCTGAAGGGCCGCGTCGAAGGGGCGGCAGACGGCGTAGACGTACCGCAGTCCGGTCATGGTGCCTCCCTCGGTACGCGGCCCGGGTCCAGTTCGCGCAGGCGTTCACGCAACTCGGCGTTCTCCCTCGTCAGTTCGTCGCGCCGGGCGCGCGAGGAGAGTGCGGGGTCGCTCTCCCACCAGTCGATGCCCATTTCCTTGGCCTTGTCGACGGAGGCGACGACGAGCCGCAGCTTGATGGTGAGCAGCTCTATGTCGAGCAGGTTGATCCGGATGTCTCCAGCGATGACGACTCCCTTGTCGAGCACCCGCTCCAGGATGTCGGCGAGGTTGGCGCTCTGTCCCTGGCCATAGGGATCCGGCAGCCGACTGGGCGTGGTCATCGACGGCTCCCGCGGTCGTCGTCCTCGTGGTCGTCGTATGCGTCACGGGACGCGTACTCGTCCTCGCCGGCTTCCTTGTCCTCCTCCTCGTACTCGCCCTCGGATTCGGACTCGGGCTCGCCCTCCGGGTCCTCGTCCTCGTACTCGTCCTCGTACTCGTCCTCGGGCTCCTCCTCGTAGCCGGCCTCCGCTTCTTCCTCGTCCTCGCCCTCGGCGTACTGAGCCTCGTCCTCGGGGATGTCCCGGTCCTCCCGGTCCTCCTCTTCCGCGCTGGGCTCCTCGCCCTCCTCTCCCTCCTCGCCCTCCTGCTCCTCAGCGAGGGCGTCCTCGTGGCTGCGGACGACCTCGCCGTCGCGGATCTCACCGCGCCAGCCGTCGTCCGCCTCGCCCTTGAGGGTGATGTGGCGGACGTAGTTCTTCAGGTCGAGGCGGGCGCGGCGGCCCTGGGCGCGCCAGATGTTGCCGGTCTTCTCGAACAGGCCCTTGGGGTAGTACTCGATGACCAGGATCACGCGGGTCAGGTTGTCGGCCAGCGGGTGGAAGCTGACGACGCCCTTCGTCGTGCCCTTGGCGCCTTCCGACGTCCAGGAGATGCGGTCGTCGGGCACCTGCTCGGTGGTCTTCGCCTTCCAGCTGCGGTTGGACCAGAAGACCTTCAGCTGCCAGTCGGACGAGGTGTCGTCGGCGCGGTTCGCGCTCTTGACGCCCTTGGCGAAGGTGCTGAAGTCCTGGTACTGGGTCCACTGGTCGTAGGCCGTGCGCACCGGCACGCCGACGTCGACGTACTCGATGATGACGGTCGGCTTCTGACCACCGCCGCCCTTCTTCCTGCCCTTTCCGCCGCCGAGGTTCTTGAAGGCGCCGACCACGTTGTCCTTCACCTTGCCGGCGCCGACCTCGAACGCGGTCCGCACGGGCCCCTTGCCCTCGGCGAGCTTGCGTCCGCCGTCGAGAGCGAGCTTGGCGAACCCGGGGCTGTTGCCCTCGGCGATGTCGTTCAGCTTGCCCGTGGTCTCCCCGAGCTTCGTGCCGACACCGGTCAGCAGCCGCGTGACCTGGGCGGCGAGGTACTCCTGCGCCTCCACCTTGAGACGGTCGGCCGCCTCACTCCGGGCCACGTCGGCGATCGGGTTCTTCTTCGCGGCCTTGCCCGCCGTGGAGGCCGCGGAACCGAGAGTGTCGGTCATCGTTCACCACCGCCCTTCGACTGCCGGGTTCCCACGCCGCGGGCGGCGCTCCCGGGCCCGGCGGCCTTCTTTCCGGCCGCCTTCTTCGCGGGCTGCGCCCGCTTGGCCGCGGTCTTCTTCGCGGGTGCCTTGGCCGCCGCCTTCTTCGCGGGCGCGGGCGCCTTCCTGGCCGTCTTCCGTGCCTCGGGCGGGGCCTTCTTCGCGGCACGCTCGCGTCGCGGCTCCCGTCGCCGCGGACTCGGCTCCTCATGCTCCCGCCCGGACCTCTCGTCTTCCGGCTCGTCCTCCTCGTAGCGCTCGTCGTCGCCCGCCGCGCGCCCCTCGGCGTCCTCCGAGGCCTCCGAGTCCTCCGAGGCCTCGGAGTCGCGGGAGTCGCGGGAGTCGCGGGAGTCGTCGGATCCGACGCCCGGTACCTGGGACGTCACGCCGGAGAGCTGGTCGCGCACCTGGGCGGTGCGGCCGTGCAGGCGGTCGGCGAGCGCGTCGATCTGCCGCTCGACCATGGCGCCCGAGGCCGCCTTGCCCACGCCTTGCAGGTCCGTGCGCAGCTGGTCCCCGATCTCCTTGAACTGGGGGTTGTTCTGCAACTGCGTCGAGACCAGTTCGGCGATGCCCTTCGGGGTCAGGTTCATCTTCTTGCCGGCCACCATGGTGCCGACGGCGACCGCCAGTTTCAGCTTCTTCGTGCGTCCCAGCAGATATCCGGCCCCTACCGCGAGGCCCATTCCCACTCGATTCATGGTGCCGTCCCGTTGCCCAATCCCGCGCTCGTGCGCGTAGCGATCTCCAGCCGGTCCAGAAGCTCGTCCTCCTGTCGGTCGAACTCCTCCTCGGTGATCTCGCCGGCCTCCAACTGCCCCTCCAGACGGGCTAGTTCGGCTCGGACCGTGGCGGGGTCGTAGTAGATCCGCTCGGCCTCGTTCATTACCTGTCTGATGGCCCAGGCGCTGCCGCGCACCGGCGCGAACGGCAGCAGCAGGACCTCCGAGATCAGTCCCACGTCGTCACCCCGCTCCGGCGTCCGCGCCGCCGGCCGCCGTGCCCGCGGGCTCGGCCGGGCCGGGCTCGACGAAGCTGTACGGCGGCAGCGGACCGTTCACCCGCACCTCCAGGTGCGGCATCCGACCACGGGCCCGCTCGACTGCGGCCAGGAACTCCTCGGCCACCTCCCGGTTCACCAGGAACGACACGTTGGCCAGCCAGCCGGTGGACTCCGGACCCACGCTCACGGCGTCGGCGGCCGGCTCCAGGGCGCGCTCCAGAGTGGTGGCGTCCTCGGCCTCCTTGCCCTTGACCGCCGCCGCGACCATCTCGCCGAGCTGGATCTTGTTCTCGTAACTGCCACCGCCCGACTGCCGGTTGGCCTCAGCGAGGGCGCGGATCTCCGGGTTCGCGGCCATCACGTGGTGCAGGACGGCCTCTTCGACATGGTTGGCCTTGATGTTGTACTCGACCCGGCCGTCCAGTGCCCCGAGGCG
Organism: Streptomyces marokkonensis; assembly: GCF_039539045.1. Classification (NCBI taxonomy): domain Bacteria; kingdom Bacillati; phylum Actinomycetota; class Actinomycetes; order Kitasatosporales; family Streptomycetaceae; genus Streptomyces; species Streptomyces marokkonensis. The sequence goes on along the minus strand of NZ_BAABCQ010000005.1, from coordinate 26,009 downwards.
TTCCCTGTAGTGCTCGGCCCGCTCGGCGAGCACTCCGGTCACCGCCTTGTCATCCGGGGCGACGCTGCCGAAGCGCATGGGCAGCACACAGCCGTCCGCGCCGACCTCGCTCAACACGTTCTGGTGGGCGAGCAGTTCCCTGCGCTTGGGGCGCAGTCCCTCGGGCGCGTCGCTGACGACGGCGGCCAGCTCGCCCTCCTTCAGGATCCGCACCTCGCGCGGCGGGTCGCCGACGCCGCTGATGCCCTCGGGCAGCGAGGGGTGGGAGCCGGCGGTGATGCCATAGACGTACGTACTCACTCCTGCTCCTCCTTCCGGCGCGAGGGCGCGGCCTTGCGGGCGCGCGGACGCGATGCGGTCTCGCGCCCGGAGCCGCCCTCGTCACGGGCCTGCTTGAACGCGTCGGAGACGGTCTCGGCGGCGCCGGACAGCGCCCCCTTGGACTTGCCGCGGGCGCCGGACTCGGTCATCTCACCGACCAGGTCGGGCAGGCCCGGGTCCTTGCGCGGCCCGGCCTCCAGGTCGAGCCGGTTGCATGCCTCGGCGAAGCGCAGATAGGTGTCCACGCTGGCGACGACGACGCGGACATCGATCTTCAGGATCTCGATGCCGACCAGGGAGACGCGCACGAATGCGTCGATGACGAGCCCCCTGTCCAGAACAAGCTCAAGCACGTCGTAGAGGCCGCTGCTGCCGCCTCCGCCGCCGGACTGTTGTGCCGGTACGACAGTCATGCCTGCTGTTCCTCCATCATGTTGTGGGTGTGGGTCTGTGGGGTGTGGGGCCTGTGGGTGTGCGGGTGTCAGTGCGTTCAGCCGGTGTGGCCGGCGCTGCCGGGCCGGCCGGTCTAGCGACCGCCGGAACCTCGTGCGTCGGCCCGGCCTCGCTCGTAGCGTCTGGCGCGCCGGTAGCCGGTGAGCTGCCCCTCGGCGTCGAGCTCCACCTGGTAGCTCGCCATCAGGCTCATCGTGTCGGGCACCCGCTCGAGTTCGAGAACCTCGACCTCCAGCGTCCAGCCCTCCTCCGTCTGCTCGAAGGACGAAACGGACTCGGCGGTCATGCCGGTGAGCTCCGCGAGCTGTGCGCGCGCCTCGCGCAGCACCTCCATCGGCCGGGGCCGACGCGACTCCTGTGACTCTTGTGACCTCTGCGCGCCTTGTGCTTCTTGTTGCTTCTGCGCTTCTTGGGACTTCTGTGTTTTCCGTGAACTCTGTTGTGAGCCTTGCGATTCGGACGTGTTGTTCGTGTTCGACATGGCCACCTCCCCCTCCGTGTGGCCGCAAGAGTGTTCGCCAAACCTCCACGGGCGCATGCATGTGCCACCCGCGGGTGCCCCCCGTACAGCCCCGGCCGGCTCAGCCGCGCAGGGCGTTCAGCCGCCGTCGGGCGGGGCCCAGGGTCCGGGCCCGGCTCATGGCCCCGGCCCAGGGCCGGGTGCGCGCCTGGTCGACGACGTCCGCGATCGTCCAGCGGCGGGCGTGCAGCGCGGGGTCCTCCAACTGGTCCCAGGAGATGGGGGTGGCCACGGGCGCGCCGGGCCGGGCGCGGACGGTGAAGGGGGCGACCGCCGTCTGCGCGTAGGCGTTGCGCTGGATGTCGAGGTAGAGCCGCTCGCCGCGGTCCTTCTTGCGGACGGCGGCGGTGAGCCGGTCGGGGTGAGCAGCGGCCAGCACGGCGGCGACATCTCGGGCGAATTCCCGTACCGCGTCGAATTCCTGACGGGCGCTCAGTGGCACGACCACGTGGAGTCCTCGGGACCCGGTGGTCATGAGGGCCGAGGGCAGTTCCAGCTCGTCGAGCAGCTCGCCCAGCAGCCGGGCCGCCTCCCGTACGGCCTCGAAGTCGTCTCCGGCCGGGTCGAGGTCGAAGACCATCCGGTCCGGCCGGTCCACCCGCCCGGCCCGGGACGGCCAGCGGTGCAGGGTGAGGGCGGCCTGGTCGGCGAGGTAGAGGAGGGTGGCGGTGTCGTCGCAGACGGTGTGGCAGACGGTGCCGCCCTCCTTGCCCACCTCGGCGCGGCTGATCCAGTCCGGGTAGTGCTCCGGGGTGTTCTTCTGCATGAACCGCGGCCCGTCGACGCCGTCCGGGTACCGCTCCAGCATCAGCGGGCGACCCCGCAGGTGCGGCAGCACGAAGGGGGCGACGGCACGGTAGTAGTCGACGAGGTCGCCCTTGGTGTACTCCTCCGCCGCGCCTCCTTCTCCGCCGCCGTCGCCCTTGGGGAACAACACCTTGTCCGGCCGGTGGACCTCCACGGTGTGCCGGCCGGCCCGGACGGTCCGCGCGGCGCCACCACTCACGGGATGATCGCCTGCTCCACCAGCATCCGTGCGGCCGCCTCGATGGACTCGGCGTCGATCCCGGCGGCGTGCAGCTCCTCGGCCGGGGTCGCGGAGCCCGGCATCGTACCGACGGCGAGCCGGACCAGGCGGGGCACGGGCCTTCCGTCGCAGAAGGCGTCGAGGACGGCGTCGCCGATGCCGCCCTCCTGGCGGTGGTCCTCCACGGTCACCAGGCAGCCGGTGTCCTCGGCGGCCTCGCGCAGGGTGGCCCGGTCGACGGGCTTGACCGAGTACAGGTCGATCACCCGGACCGCGATGCCGTCCTGGCCGAGGGCGTCGGCGGCGGCGAGCGCCTCGTGCAGGGTGACACCGGCCGCGACGACGGTCAGCCGGTCGCGGTCGGAGGAACGCAGCACCTTGCTGCCGCCGACGGGGAACTCGTCGTCGGGGCTGTAGATCACCTTGCTCTCGCCGCGTGAGGTGCGCAGGTAGCGGATGCCCTCCAGGCCGGCCATCTCGGCGACGAGGCGGGCGGCCTGGTTGGCGTCGCACGGGTAGAGCACGGTCGAGCCGTGGATGGCCCGCATCATCGCGAGGTCCTCCAGACCCATCTGGCTGGGCCCGTCCTGGCCGATGGCGACGCCCGCGTGGGAGCCGACGAGGTTGATGCCGGAGCCGCTGACGGACGCCATGCGCACGAAGTCGTGGGCGCGTGTCAGGAAGGCGGCGAAGGTGGTGGCGTACGGTACCCAGCCACGTGCCGCCATGCCCACCGCGGTGGCGACCATCTGCTGCTCGGCGATGTAGCACTCGAAGTAGCGCTCGGGGTGTTCCTTGGCGAAGAACTCGGCGCGGGTGGAGTCGCCGACCTCGCCGTCGAGGGCGACGACGTCGCCGCGGGCGGTGCCGAGGGCGGCGAGCGCCTCACCGAAGGCGTTGCGGGTGGCGACGTCGTCGCCCTTGTCGTAGCGGGGCAACTCGGTCTGTCCGGTGCCGGCCGAGTGCAGTGCCCGTGCGGACGGCGGCTCCTGTACCCGCACCGTGAGGTCGCGCGGGCCGCCGAGCTCGGCGATGGCCTCCTCGGCCTCGGGGAGGGGCTTGCCGTGCTGGCCCTCGCGGTCCTCCACGGCCTCGACGCCCTTGCCCTTGAGGGTGCGGGCGATGATCGCGGTGGGCTGACCCTTGGTGGACAGGGCCTCGCCGTAGGCGCGGTCGACGGCGTCCACGTCGTGGCCGTCGATCTCGATCGTGTGCCAGTCGAAGGCCCGGAAGCGGCGCGCGTACGCGTCGAGGTCGTGGCCGTGCCGGGTCTGACCACGCTGGCCGAGCCGGTTGACGTCGACGATCACGGTGAGGTTGTCGAGTTGCTCGTACCCGGCGTGCTCGGCGGCCTCCCACACGGATCCCTCAGCCATCTCGCTGTCGCCGCACAGCACCCACACGCGGTAGTCGGCGTGGTCCAGCCGCTTGCCGGACAGCGCGATGCCGACGCCGACGGGGAGGCCCTGGCCGAGCGAACCGGTGGCCGTCTCGACCCACGGCAGCCGCTGCGGGGTGGGATGTCCCTCCAGGCGGCTGCCCAGCTTTCGGAAGGTGAGCAGCTCCTCGTCGTCGATGGCGCCGGCCGCCTTGTAGGCGGAGTAGAGGAGGGGTGAGGCGTGTCCCTTGGAGAGGACGAAGCGGTCGTTGCCGGGGTGGGCGGGGCGCTCGAAGTCGTAGCGGAGGTGGTTGGCCAGGAGTACGGCCATCAGGTCCGCGGCGGACATCGAGGAGGTCGGGTGTCCGGAGCCCGCGGCGGCGGACGTCCGTACGCTGTCGACGCGCAGCTGCTGTCCGAGGTCGACGAGTTCACCGGTGTTCATGAGTCTCCTTCCGCTCCACGTCCGTCGGAACGCTTGACGGGGCCGGGGGCGATGTCGGGTCCGGGGGGCGGCTGGTCCGCCGGGGGCTCGGGGCCGGGGTCGTCGGACGCGCCGGTGGACCGGGCGGGGGTGGGCGCGGCACCGGTCGGCCGGGGCCTACCGGGCGCCGCAGCGGGGCGCCGGGGCCGACCCGGCGCCGCGCCCGGACGCCGTGGCTCGGCGGGCGCATTGGCGGACGGTGGCTTGGCGGGTGCCGCGGTGGACGGCGGCTTGGCGGGCGTCCCGGCGGGGCGCGACTTGGCGGAGGCGTCGGCTGGGCGACCCCCCTTTGCCGGTTCGGCGGCGGGCTGGTTCTTGGCCCGCTCACCACCCGGCTGGTTCTTGGCCCGCTCACCACCCGGCTGGTTCTTGGCCCGCTCACCGCCGGGCGTGCCAGTCGTCGGCGTCGTCGGCGTCGTCGGTTCGCCATCGGCGGGCTCGGCACTCGGCCGGTGGTCCTCCGCGGACTCGGGGCCGGCTCGGTGCCCCTGGCCCTCTCCGGCCTCCGCTCCCGCCTTCTTCAGTGTGTCCGCCCCGCCCGGCACCCGCGCCACCTCCGGCGACGCCGACTCCAGGGGCACGGACCAGGACCGTACGAGACCCAACTGGACGGCCTGACGGGGAAGTACCGCGTCGAGCAGCCAGTCCGCGGCGACCCGCACCCGGTTGCCCGGCATCGCCGCGAGGTGGTAGCCCCGCGTCACCGCGCCCGCCGCCGGACCGGACATCGGCACCCCCAGCGGATTGGCGGCGGCCTTCGCGCCGCCCAGGTCCACGACGAACCCCATGTCACGGTGGCGGTAGGCCTTCCGTTCCCCGCCGATACCGAGTGACGCGGCTACGTTCAGCGCGCAGACCTTGCCGTGCCGCCACGCGTGCTGGGCGGTCATCGGCGTGTACTGGCCGGGCCGGCTCAGGTCGGGCACGGCGGCCACGTCACCGCACGCGAACAGCTCGGGCCGCCCCGGCACCTGGAGGTGCGGGTCCACGAGCAGCCGGCCGCGTTCCATGGGCAGCCCGAGGGACTCGACCAGAGGGTCGGGCCGTACGCCCACGCACCACACCAGCGTGCGGGTGTCGACGGTCGTGCCGTCGGTCAGCAGGACCCCGTCGTGCGTGGCCTCCTTCACGGAGGTCCCCATCCGTACGTCGACGCCCCGCTGCCGCAGCACCCGGTCGGCGGTGCGGGAGAGCCGTTCGTCCATCTCGGGCAGCACCCGGGGCGCCACGTCCAGCAGCATCCAGCGGGGCCGCATACCGGTGCGCATCGGATGCTTGCGGACCTGCGCGTCGGTGTACATCTGGCCGTGCGCGGCGACCTCCGTACCGGTGTATCCCGCCCCGACCACGACGAAGGTGCACCGTGCGGCGCACTCCGCGCGGTCGTCGGCCGCGGCGGCCAGCTCCACCTGCCGGGTCACGTGGTCGCGCAGGTAGAGCGCCTCCGGCAGCCCGCGGAAGCCGTGGGCGTGCTCGGCGACGCCGGGGATGGGCAGCAGCTTGTTGACGCTGCCCGCGGCGAGCACCAGCCGGTCGAAGGACAGTGTGCCCGCGTCGCCCTCGGGACCGGTGTAGTGCACGGTCCGCCCGTCGAGGTCGATGCCGTCGGCCTCCCCGAGCACCAGCCGTACGCGCGGCAGCGTGCCCGACAGGGACACGCTGACCCGGCGGGGTTCCAGGATGCCGGCGGCGACCTGCGGCAGCAGGGGCAGGTAGAGGAAGTAGTCGGTCGGGTTGAGCAGGGTGATGTCGGCCTGGTGCCGGGTGAGCCGGGACAGGGTGCGGGCCGTCCGGTACCCGGCGAAGCCGGCACCGACGATCACGATGCGGGGTCGGCTCACGGTTCGCCTCCGGGCTGTCGCGTACCTCGTGAGCCTTCCGCGTCCCCCTGACCAGGTCGGCCAAACGTCCGCCGGGCCGAACGGCCGCGCGGTAACACGGCCCCCTGCGCGGTATCACGCTCCCGCACCGCCGGTTTCCGGCCGGGCGCCCGGGGACCCGGGCCGCGACCCACCCGCCCCATGTCCCGGAGGCAACCCCCCATGCCCGAGTACGGCTATTTCCTCTCGTGCGAGCAGTACGGTCCCGCGGAGCTGATCGAACAGGCGCGGATGGCCGAGCAGGCCGGATTCCAGGCGCTGTGGATCTCGGACCACTACCACCCCTGGAACGGGGAGCAGGGACAGAGCCCGTTCGTGTGGTCGGTGATCGGCGCGCTGTCCGACGCGGTGTCCCTGCCCATCGAGACGGCCGTGACCTGTCCGACCATGCGTATCCACCCGGCGGTCGTGGCGCAGGCCGCGGCGACCGGCGCGGTGATGACGGACGGCCGTTTCCGGCTCGGCGTCGGCTCCGGCGAGGCGCTCAACGAGCACATCTTCGGTGACGCGTGGCCGGCCGCGCACGTACGCCTGGAGATGCTGGAGGAGGCCGTCCTGATCATGCGCCGGCTCTTCACCGGCGAGGAGGTCAACCACCACGGCACGCACTACACGGTCGAGAACGCCCGTCTGTACACCGTCCCGGACGAGCCCGTCCCGATCGACATCTCCGGCTTCGGCCCGACGGCGACCAAGCTGGCGGCCCGGGTGGGCGACGGCTACATCACGATGATGCCGGACGCCTCGATGGTGGAGCAGTACCGCAAGGGCGGGGGCGGCGGCAATCCGGTCAGCGGAGGCACCAAGGTCTGCTACGACACCGACCGGGACGAGGCGGTGCGGACCGTGCACCGGCTGTGGGCCAACGAGCAGCTGCCGGGCGAGCTGGGCCAGGTGCTGCCCTCGCCCAAGCACTTCGAGCAGGCGCAGACCCTGGTCACCGAGGACATGGTCCGGGACAACCGGGTGTGCGGCGACGACGCGGACGAACACGTCGCGGAGCTGAAGAAGTTCGCCGACGCCGGCTTCGACCGCGTCTACGTCAACCAGATCGGCCCCGACCTGCGCGGCTTCTTCGACTTCTACCGTACGACCGTGCTGCCGCGGCTCCGGCAGAGCGCCTGACCGGTGCGGCACGGCGCCCCCCGAACCACTCTCGGGGGGGGCGCCGTGCCGCGTCGGGTCGCGGCCGGTCAGCCTCGGCCATGAGCGCCATGAGCGCCATGAGCGCCGCGCGGGGCCTCGGGGTCGATGTCGTCCTGGCGCGGTGCCGCCGGTCCGGTGCCGCCCGGTGCGGGTGTGCCCGCCCCCGGGGCGCCCGTCGCGCCGCCGACTCCGCCCGGCGCGACGGGCGGCATCGGCGGATAGGGCATGCCCAGTCCGCTCGGCGGCGCACCCGGCGCGTCACCGCCGAGGGTGCGGTCGTGCCCGGGGCCGTGGGCGGACGCCGGCCGGGCCGCGCCGCGCAGCAGGTAGGCCGCCACTCCCAGGAGGGCGGCCGTGATCAGCGCGGCGGCCCAGTCGGGCATACCGACGGCGAGCGCCAGGCCCACGGTGAGCGCGAGCGCCGCACCCGCGTACAGGGCGGCGGCACCCGACGCGGCGTACAGCGTGGCCTTGCGGCGCTGCTTGCGCGTCTGCTCACGCAGCTCGTCGCGCACGGTCTCGCGTGCCACCTGCGCCAGTTCGTCGACCAGATGCTTGTCCAGGTGTTCCAAGTGATCCATGCGGTCCATACACCGCGGGTACCCGGAGGCGGAACTTCCATGGGCCGGACCGCGGGTTGGACCCGCCCTTCCCCAACTAGGCTCGTCCGCATGGACATTCTGGGAGCCACACTGCGCATCTACGTCGACGACCTGGACAAGGCGATCCCCTTCTACGAAGGCCTGGCCGGCGGCCGGGCCCACCGCTCCGAGCGCGGCGGTGTCGAAGTCGCCGCGGTCGGCTGCTTCCTGCTGATGAGCGGGCCCGAGTCCCAGCTCGAGGTGCTGCGCAAAATCACCGCGACGATCGCCGTGACCGACGTCGAGGAGACCCACCGGGTCCTCGCCTCGCTGGGCGCGGACATCGTCGCGGGCCCGGTCCCGACTCCCGCGGGCCGCAACCTGATCGCCCGGCACCCGGACGGGACGATCTACGAGTACGTGGACCGGCGGGCGTAGCGGCGGACACAGCGGCGGGCCGGGCGGGCTCACCGCCCGCCCGGCCGCATCCGGAAGTCGTGCCGGGCGGGGAGTGGTTGGTCTCCGAGCCGGGCCCACAGCCGGTCGATGCTCTCCGCGCCCTCCCGCAGGTCCGCGACCTCGAAGCCCTCGTCGAAGACGGCCCGTGCCTCCTCGCGGCGGCCCTCGGCGGCCAGCAGCTCCGCCTCGGTCAGCCGGAACCGGCCGCGGGACCGGGTCGCGGGGCTCAGCCGCTCCCACACGGCACGGGCGTCCGCCGTGCGCCCGACTGCGAGCAGCGCCTCGATCGCCTCACGGCCGAGCGCGGCGGCGACGGCCGCCCACTCCTCGTCGCCGCCGCGGTCGTCCGTCTCCTCCCGCCCTTCCGCCGGCCGCTCACACAGGTCGTCGAAGGCCTCGGTGTACCGGTCGGCGGCCCGCTCGTGGTGGCCGTCCTCCTGGTCGGCGACGGCGAGGCAGCGCAGCAGCGGCCAGCCGGCCGCGGCGGTCTTCAGGCCGCGTTCCCAACTACGTACCGCCTGGGCCCGGTCGCCGCCGTGCCACTGTGCGATGCCGAGGTGGTACTCGGCGGCCGGCGTGGCGGCCGTGGTCTCCAGCATGTCCCGCCAGGGCCGGGCGACCAGCGTGTCTCCGGGCGGCTGACGACGCTCGGGATCGGGCAGCGATCCGGCGCGCAGCAGGTGCAGCCAGGGCCGCTGCTCGTCACCGAGGGTGCTCTCCTCGAAGGGCGTGCCGGGCAGCTTCCAGCCCGCGCGCAGCACTTCGAGCGCGCCCCAGCCCGACCCGGTGGCGAGGCGTTCGCCGGGCTCGGCGTCCGCGTACGGCCGCCAGGCCTCGTACGCCGCGTCGACACCGGCACGCGGCAGGACCGTCTCCAGCCGGTCCTCAGCACCGCGCAGTACGGTGTGCCACTCGCCTCCGGGTGACGCGTCGAGCGGCCCGTAGGCCTCCAGCCACGACACCTCGCTCTCCGCCTCCAGCCTGACGTGTTCGAGCTGCGTGCGGGCGAGACCGGCCTGGATCTCGCAGTAGCCGCCGGTGCCGGGCTCGGTGAGCCACTCCTGCCAGCGCCGCCCGCCGGGCCCGGTGCCCCACACGAACAGCTTGCGCCCGCGCAGTACGTCGGTGGACGTCTGCACGAGCCCGGTCCCGTGTTCGTCGAGCGCGGCGATCCAGCGGCGTCGGCCGTCCGGCACCTCGTAGAAGTAGTCGGCGGGATACCGGCTGTTCAGCGGGTACGTCCGGTCCGTCCCGTCGTACGACGGGACGGGCACCCGGCGCAGCCGCCTCTCGTAGCCGAAGAGCCAGGCCTCGTCGGCCGGGGCGAGGACACGTCGCTCCTCGGGGACCGCGATGTTGGACCACCAGTACGTCGGCACCGGGCGTTCGTGCGGGTTGCGGATCCGGACGCCGACGTGGAGGAAGTCCGAGCCCTCCGGCAGCCACAGGTCGACCTGGAAGGGCAGGTCGCGCAGCCGCTCCCACTCCCACAGGCGCAGCATCTCCCCGCCGTCGGGGGCGGGCACGCGGGCGGCGTGGACGGGCGAGCAGGACAGGGTTGTGTGGCCGGTGGCGCCGATGTTCCACTCGATGCCGCCGGAGAACCAGGCGCCGTTGAGGGCGAAGTTGGCGGGCTGGAGCACGGGGTTGACGTAGAGGAGTTCACGGTCGGTCGGCTTGTGGTGGAGGGAGGCGATGCGGCCGCCGAGGCCGGGCAGGACGGTGGCCCGCAGCCGGTTGTTCTCGATGACGAGGGCATCGAACTCCCGTGCCTCGCGGGCCCGGTCGTAGCCGTCCCGGACCCGCACGGGCAGCAGGCCGCGCAGTGGTTCGTAGTCGACCTGGCGGGCCATGTCGCGCGGCAGGCCGGACCGGTCGCGTTCGTCGATGCGGTGGGCCTCGTCCAGGGGGCGCAGCGGCGGCAGGGGGTTGTCCGGTCCCAGCGGCGCGGCGGGCAGGGTCAGTACCTCACGTCGGATCGTCGTCACGGTCCCCATGGAAGCCGCTCACCGGCCCGCTGAACAGGGGCGCCGCCGGTCACGTTCGCGCGACGTCGCTCACGTTCGGCACGATGAGGTTCAGCCCGAGGTCACGGTCTCGGCGGTGATCGCCCAGCGCTGGTGGTCGCGCCAGGCCCCGTCGATGTAAAGCATCCTCGGCGAGAAGCCCTCCAGGTGGAAGCCGCAGGCGCGGGCCAGCGCGATCGAGGCGGCGTTGCCCGGCTGCACGTTGATCTCCAGCCGGTGCAGCCGCATCGGCCCGAACGCGTATCGCACGACGAGGTCCAGTCCCTCGCGCATCAGCCCGCGGCCCGCCGCGTGCGCGAAGGCGCCGTAGCCGAGCGCGCCGCTGCGGAAGCCGCCCTCGACGATGTTGTTGATGTTGACGAACCCGGCGATGGAGCCGCCGTCCGCCCCGCCGGAGTCCGTCCCGACACCGTCCGCCCCGCCGGCGTCCGCCCCGCCGGCGTCCGCCTCGCCTCTTTGCGCCCCGCCGCTTTCGGCCAACCCGCTCGCGCCCTTCTCGCACACCAGGAACCCGGCCTTGGCCGGGTCCTCGATCAGCCGCGCCGCGTAGGCGTCGTACGCCCGGGCGCTGTCCGGCGGGAAGAGCCACGGGTGGTGCAGGTCCTTGCTCTGGCGGGCCCGGGCGGTGAACTCGGCGCCGTCCTCGTAGGTGAAGTGCCGTACGACCACGCGGGGGCCCTCGGCGAGCGGGCGGGACGGGATGTGCGGCATTCCGCCAGCCTACGACGCCCGGTCGCCGCGCGCGGGGCGTGGTCAGCACAGCGCCGGACGGTCCAGCGTCAGGGTGCCCGCGTCCGCGTCGAGTTCCGCCGTTACGCCGAACGGGACGGTCAGCGCTCCCTCGCAGTGCCCGAAGCCGAAGTCCTCGACGACCGGCACACCGAGACCGCCGAGCCGGTCGGCCAGCATGGGCCGCAGCCGCTCGTAGGGCTCGCACGCGTGCCACGAACCGAACAGCACGCCGGCGACCCCGTCGAGTCGGCCGGCGCGCAGCAGCTGGGTGAGGTAGCGGTCCAGCCGGTACGTCTCCTCCCCCACGTCCTCCAGGCACAGCAACCCGCCGCGCGTGGAGGGGCGGGCGTGCGGGGTGCCCAGTTCGGCGGCGAGCAGGGCGAGGCAGCCGCCGAGGGTGACGCCGCGCGCCCGGCCCGGGACCATCGGGGTGCTGCCGCCGGAGGCGATCACGCGGACCGTCTCCGGGGCGAACAGGGTGGCCTTCAGGTGCTCCTGCGCCCGCGCGTTCTTGAGGAAGTCGATCCCCGCGGCCATCGGCCCGTGCAGCGTGACCAGGCCCAGCCGGGTGGCGAACGCCTCGTGCAGCGCGGTGATGTCGCTGAAGCCGACGAGCACCTTGGGCCCGGCCGCGCGCATCGCCTCCCAGTCGAGCAGGTCGGTCACGCGCTGGACGCCGTACCCGCCGCGGGCACACAGCACCGCGTCCACGGAGGGGTCGCACCAGGCGGCCTGGAGGTCGGCGGCCCGGTCGGTGTCCGTGCCCGCGAGGTAGGCGAAGGCCTGGTGGCGGTCCAGGACGTGCGGCCCCACGACCGGCTCGAGGTCCCAGCCCCGCAGCACGTCCAGCCCCGCCTGCAGCCGCTCCTCGGGCACGGGCCCGCTGGGCGCGACGACGGCCACCCGGGCGCCGGGGGCGAGCCGGGCCGGCCGGGTCAGCTCCTTCACTTTCCTTCCTTCCCTCACCTGGTCAGCTCCAGGGTCGGGATGCCGAGCGGGGCCAGGCCGAAGACCTGCGCGTAGAGGGAGAGCTCGGCCTCCAGGGCGCGCACCATGGTCCCCGCCCGGCGGAATCCGTGCCCTTCGCCCTCGAAGGTGAGGTACGCGTGCGGCACCCCCCGGTCGTGCATGCGGGCGAGGAACCGCTCGCACTGCACGGGCGGGCAGATCACGTCGTCGAGGCCCTGGAGCAGCAGGAAGGGCACGGTGACCCGGTCGGCGTGCTCGGCGGGCGACCGCTCGACGTACCGGTCGGGCACCTCGGCCTGCGGGCCGATGAGGCTCTCCAGGTACCGCGACTCGAAGTCGTGGGTCTCCCCCGTGCCCCAGCCCGTCAGGTCGAGGATCGGATAGCTGACCGTGCCGCAGGCGTAGACGTCCGTCGTGGCCAGCGAGGCGGCTGCCGTCCATCCGCCCGCGCTGCCGCCGCGCACGGCGAGCCGCTCCCGGTCGGCGGTGCCCTCGTCTGCCAGGGCGAGGGCGACGGCCGTGCAGTCCTCGACGTCGACGACGCCCCACTGCTCGCGCAGCCGGTTGCGGTACTCCCGGCCGTGACCCGTCGAGCCGCCGTAGTTGACCTCCGCGACGCCGATGCCGCGCGAGGTGAAGTAGGCGATCTCAAGGTCGAGGACGAGGGGCGACCGGCTGGTGGGTCCACCGTGCGCCCAGACGACGTACGGCGGCAGCTCGCCGTCCGGTGCGGCACAGCCGGGGTTGTGCGGTGGATGGAGGTGGGCGTGGATCTCGCGCCCGGCGGGTCCGGTGAAGGTGCGGATCCGCGGTTCGGGGTAGTACGCCGGGTCCACGGCGTCGCTGTGCGGCGCGCCGACGACCCGGGCCCGGCCGGTGCGGGCGTCCAGTTCGACCACCTCGTAGGAGCTGCGCGGACTCGCGCCGACGGCCACCACTCGCTCGCCGTGCGCGGCGAGGGTGGCGGCGAACTCGGTCCAGGGACCCGCCGCGTCGACGACCTCGCCGGTCTCCGGGTCGAGTATGCCGAGGGCGGTGGCGCCACGGCCGTGCACGACGGCGATCAGGCCGCTGTCCAGCGGCGCGAACCACCGCTGGCCGAGCTTCCAGAGCGGCCCGCCGAACTCCTCCTCCCGCGCGCACAGCGGCTGCCCGTCGCGGTAGAGGTTCCACCAGCCGGTGCGGTCACAGGCGTACAGCAGGGCGCCGTCGGGGGCCCAGTCCACCTGGGCGACCGACTCCTCGGGGCCGCCGGCCACGGTCCGCGCGTCCAGGAACGTGCCCTCGGGGCCGACCTCCGCGACGATCAGCTCGGTGCCGTCCCAGGGCATGCGCGGGTGGTCCCAGGCCAGCCAGGCGGCGCGCCGCCCGTCGAGCGAGAGGCGGGGGCCGGTGACGAAGCGGTGCCGCTCACCGGTGAGTTCACGGACGGCGTCCCGGTCGTCGGCCGCCGAGCCGTCCAGCGGCACCGCCGCCAGAACCCGGCGCACGTCGCTGGGCCCGTCGCCGGTGAACTCCTCCAGGACGCACCACACCTCGCCGTACTCGGCACGCACGTCGGGCTCGGCCCAGCGCAGCCCGCCGCCCAACGGTGAGACGGGCGTCAGCGGACACGGCTCACCGCCGCCCGGCCGATAGGCGTACAGCCGCTGGTCGGCGAAGTTCACGAAGACCACCAGCGGCCCGGTCCCTGTCATGTGCGCGGCCCAGGGCCGGCCGCCGTACTCGATGACGCGGCTGCGCACGTTCCAGGGGGCGGGCAGCACCGGCTCCTCGGTGCCGTCGGGACGCCGCCGCACCAGGGTGCGCCGGCCGCCCTCGTCGGGCCGGGGCGCGGTCCACCACACCTCGTCGCCGACGAGGCCCACGTCGTCGGGCCGTCCGTCGTGCGCGGCGGCGAGGGCCGCGTCGACGGGCGAGGGCCACGATCCGTACGGCAGAGACTGCACCGACTCCCCCACTTTCTCCTCCAGATACTTGTCGGACGGGCCCTGATGCCCGGCTGCTAGGCCGTGCGCAGGAAACGGTCGAGGACGCGGACGCCGAAGTGCAGCGCCTCGACGGGGACGCGTTCGTCGACACCGTGGAAGAGGGCTTGGTAGTCGAAGCCCTCGGGCAGCTTCAGCGGCGCGAAACCGTAGCCGGTGATGCCGAGCCGCGAGAACTGCTTGGCGTCCGTGCCGCCGGACATGCAGTACGGCACCACGTGTCCCTCGGGGGCGAACTCCTCGACGGCGGCGCGCATCCGGGCGTACGTCGGCGAGTCCACAGGCGCCTGGAGGGCGACCTCGCGGTGGGCGAACTCCCAGTCCACGTCCGGCCCGGTGAGCCGGTCGAGGGTACTGCGGAACTCGTCCTCGCCACCGTGCAGGAAGCGCCCGTCGACGTACGCGACGGCCTCCCCGGGGATCACGTTGACCTTGTAACCGGCGTCCAGCATGGTCGGGTTGGCGCTGTTGCGTACGGTGGACTCGACCAGCCCCGCGGCCGGTCCGAGCTTGTCCAGCAGCGCGTCGACGTCGCGCAGGTCGGTCTCGATGCCGTAGACGGCGGCGAGTTCGGTGAGGGCGGCGCGCACGGTCGGGGTCAGGCGCAGCGGCCATTCGTGGTCACCGATGCGGGTGATCGCCGCGGCGAGCCGGGTGACCGCGTTCTCCCGGTTCACCTTGGACCCGTGGCCGGCCCGTCCCCGCGCGGTCAGTTTGAGCCAGCCCGTGCCGCGCTCACCGGCGGCGATCGGGTAGAACCGCCGGCCGGCACCGTCGTGGAACGTGAACGCCCCCGACTCGCTGACACCCTCGGTGCAGCCCTCGAACAGCGCGGCGTGCCGGTCGGCGAGGAAGTCGGAGCCGTCTTCGGCGCTGGCCTCCTCGTCAGCGGTGAACGCGATGACGACGTCCCGCCGGGGCCGTACCCCCCGCCGGGCCCAGTCGCGCACGACGGCCAGGATCATCGCGTCCATGTTCTTCATGTCGACGGCGCCGCGCCCCCAGACGACTCCGTCGCGGATCTCCCCGGAGAACGGGGGCACGCTCCAGTCGGCGGCCTCGGCGGGCACCACGTCCAGGTGGCCGTGCACGAGCAGCGCACCGGCCGACGGGTCGGTGCCCTCGATCCGGGCGACGACGTTGGTACGGCCCTCGGTGCGTTCCAGCAGCGTGGGCTCGATCCCGGCCTCGGCGAGCCGTGCGGCGGCGTACTCGGCGGCCGGGCGCTCCTGGCAGTCACCGCCGCCGCGGTTCGTCGTGTCGATCCGGATCAGCTCGGAGGTGAACCGCACGACCTCGTCCAGTGCCTGGGCGTCCGTGCTTCCGGGCGTGCGCTCGATCGTGCTCCCGGACCGCTCAGCCATACTGCTCCTCCACCGCGGCCGAGGCGATCGTGGTGACCGCCTTGAAGGTACGGATCGCCTCGAACATGGTGTCGTGGGTGTACGCCACCTTCCGCTCCGCGATGCGGGCCACGCCCGGCACGACCGTCGAGGCCGCCGCCAGGTGCTCGGCGTCGAACTCCACGGCGACGGTGAAGGGCCCTTCGCTCACCGGCTCGTGCCGCACCGCGAGCGCCGCCGCCTCCTTGGCCGCCGCCCGGATGTCACCGGCGGTCCTGGCCGGCGTACGGCACACGGCCGCGTACCGCGACACATGGTCCTTGACCGCGACCTTCAGGGCCTCGGGCGCGTACCCGAGCGCGTCCTCGCACGCCACGTCGTCCCCGGTGACCAGCACCACCGGCACCCCGTACTCGGCGACGACGTGCGCGTTGAGCAGCCCCTCGCTGGCCCGTACGTCGTTCAGCCACACGCCGGTGATCTGGTTGGCGAGGAAGGTGTGCGCGAGGACGCCCTCCATCCCGGCGCCCGCGTGGTACCCGATGAAGGCGATGCCGTCCACGTCCCCGTGCTGGACGCCTTCCACCATGGACAGCGGTTTGTGCCGACCGGTGAGCATCTGCGTCCGCTCGTCGAGCCGCTCCAGGAGGAGGTTGCGCATGGTCCAGTGGGCCTCGTTGACGAGCACCTCGTCGGCACCACCGTCGAGAAAGCCCAGCACGGCGGCGTTCACGTCCGAGGTGAACATCGACCGGCACCGCTCCCACTGCGGCGTCCCCGGCAGCACGTCGGCCGGCCAGGTGACACCGGTGGCGCCTTCCATGTCGGCGCTGATGAGGATCTTCATGCCTCGAAACCGTACGCGCTGCCCGGCCGCCTCGGCCAGAGCTGTGGACAACTACCGGTGGTATGGACCACTGAACTCACCTCGTACGGCCTACGACCAGCCCTTCTGCGGATCAGGCCGATCATAGGAACGGCGTCCGCTACGGCCGAGCACCGCCTTCCACGCCCCAGCTGTCCGCATGATCGGGCCGGCCCTCCCCCCGACGGCGTACACCCGCTCGTCCCGGCTGCCGGAGCGAGGAAGAGTGGCACTGTGCACGCCGTCAGCGAGAACATCCACGCCGGTACGCGCCTGGGCCCGCTCGGCGCTCCAAACCCCGACTTCGCCTTCGTCGCTCCGTGACCCTGCGGCGGCGGTACGGCGGTGTCCCATGACCCATCCGGGCACTCTCGTCCTCATCATGACCGCCGCCGTCCTGGCACCGCTCCCGCCGGTGCCCGGTCTCAGTCCTCGTGCCCGAGCTGGAGGTCGCGTTCCGTGCGGCCGCCGCCGGCCACCTGGAGCACGGTCGCGACGGGCGGATAGCCGGCGGCGATGACGGTGTACTCGCCGGACGACAGGTCGACGAACCGGAAGGAGCCGTCCGGCCCGGTGGTCAGTGTGTCGACCACGTTGCCCGCCGCGTCGAGCAGCGTCACGCGCGCGTCTTCCACGGCCCGTCCGCCACTGGCGCGCACGGTGCCGCGCAGGACGGCGCCGCCGGCCAGCTCGACGTCCTGGCGCGTCTCCCGGGCGGCCTGGACGCTGACGGGCAGCGCGGCCGGACGGAAGGCGGGGGCGCTGCCGGCGAGGGTGTACTCGCCGGCCACCAGCTCGGTGATGACGTAGCCGCCCTCCCGTCCGCTGCGGGTGGTGGCGACGACCTCGCCGTGGACGTTGGTGAGGGTGACGGTCGCGTCGCGTACCGGGCTGCCGTCCGCGGTGAGCACGCTGCCGGCCAGGCGCCCGGCGCCGCCGAGGACCACGTCCAGTTCCACCGGGCGTTCACCGACGGTCACGGACACCGCCTGCGGCTGGTGGCCGCCCGCCGCGGCGATCAGGACGTACGACCCCGAGCCGGGCGTGGCCAGCGCGTACCGTCCGTCGTCGCCGCTGGCGCCCCGGCCGATCTGCTGCCCGCCGACGTTGATGAGGGTGAGCGCCGCGCGGGGCACGACGGTGCCGTCGGGGTGCTGCACCGTGCCGCAGACCGGGATACCGGCGGCGTACGGCGAGCGTGCCTGTGGGACGGAGGCGACGTGTCGTCCGGTCTCCGGGTCGGTGACGGGGGCGTTGTGGGACACCAGGGGTTTCTCCTTGAGGAAGAAGGCGATGAGCAGCCCGAGGACGAGTACCGGCACCAGGTAGAGGAAGATCCGCGGCATGGCGTCGGCGTACGCCCCGATGTAGGCGTCGCGCAGCGCCGGGGGCAGGGAGTGGACGAGTTGTGGGGTGATGGCCTCGGCGTCGGGCAGGCCGGTGCCCGCTTCGGCGGGGATCCGGTCGGCCAGGGCGTAGGTGAGCCGGTCGGCGAAGAGCGTGCCGAAGATGGCCGCGCCGACACTGCCGCCGATCTGCCGGAAGTAGTTGTTGGCGCTGGTGGCGGTGCCCAGGTCGGCGGGGCGCACGGAGTTCTGCACGGCGAGGACCAGGACGGGCATCACCATGCCGATGCCGGCGCCGAGGATCGCCATCCAGACGCTGTAGTGCAGGCGTGGCGTGTCGGCGTCGAGCCGGGACAGCAGCCACATGCCGACGACGGACAGCGCCCCACCGAGGATCGGATGGACTCGGTAGCGACCGGTCCGGCTGATCATCTGCCCGGAGATGACCGAGGCGCCGACGATTCCGCCCATCATCGGCAGCATCAGCAGGCCGGACTCGGTGGCGGTGGCGCCGTCGACCATCTGCAGGAAGGTCGGCAGATAGCTGGCGGCGCCGAACAGGGCGACGCCGATGACGAGCCCGACCAGGCCGGTGACGTTGAACACGGAGTCCCGGAACAGCCGCAGCGGGATCAGTGGTTCGGGCGCGAAGTGCTCGGCGACCAGGAAGAGGACGGTGGCCGCGACCGCTCCGGCGGCGAGGCCGAGGATGACCCCCGATCCCCACTCGTACTCGGTGCCGCCCCAACTGGTCAGCAGGACCAGGCAGGTGGAGGCGGCGGCGAGCAGCAGGGCGCCCAGGATGTCGAGCCGGGGCTTGACGTCAGGCTTGGGCAGCTTCAGTACGACGGCGACGACGGCCATGGTGACCAGGCCGAAGGGCACGTTGATGTAGAAGCACCAGCGCCAGGACAGATGGTCGGTGAAGTAGCCGCCCAGCAGGGGGCCGGCGACCGAGGCGAGTCCGAAGGCGGCGCCGATCAGGCCCATGAACCGGCCGCGTTCGCGGGCCGGCACGATGTCCGCGATGATCGCCTGCACGCCGATCATCAGTCCGCCCGCGCCGATGCCCTGCACGGCCCGGAAGGCGATCAGCTGGTCCATGGTCTGCGCCCGGCCGGCGAGTGCCGAGCCGACGATGAACACCAGGATGGCGAACTGGAAGACGCCCTTGCGTCCGAAGAGGTCGCCGAGCTTGCCGTAGATCGGCAGGCCGACGGTGGAGGTGAGCAGGTAGGCGGTGATCGCCCAGGACATCTTGTCCAGGCCGTGCAGCTCGCCGACGATCTTCGGCAGCGCCGTGGCGACGATCATCTGCTCCAGGGCGGCGAGCAGCAGCGCCAACATCAGTCCGACGAAGACCAGCCGGACCCGGCGCGGGCTCAGCCCGGCGTCCCACTCCGGTGGGGGAGCGGGGGGTTCGGGAGGCGTCGGGGGTGCGGCGACCGGTTCGTCCTGCACCAGAGTGATCCCGCCCACGTACCGCTCCCCTCGTCACACCCGCTCACAATTGCCGCCAGAGGCGACAACTGCGAACAAGTGCGAAGAGTTACGGCATACAACGGAATCGCATGGAGATCACTCGAACCGGTGAGACGCCCCTCACCCGCTCAACAGGCTTCCAGCGGCTGCCCCTTGGCTACCTCTCGACCTCGGCGGCGAGCTTGGCGAGCATCGCGTCGTAGATCCGGGCGAGTCCCTTGGGCGCGAAGGTCTTCTCGAAGAAGCCGCCGACGCCGCCGGCGCCCTGCCAGGTGGTGAGGACGACCACGCGGGACTTGCCCTCCCCGGCCGGGGTGACCCGCCAGGTGGTGACCATGGAGGAGTTGCGGTCCTTCTCGACGAGCTCTCCGTCGGTCGGCTCGGTGACCTCCAGCAGGCAGTCGCGCACGCGCTTGCTGGTGGCCTGGAGCTTCCAGTGGACGAGGGTGCCCTCGCCGTCGCCGCCCTCGCGGACCTCGTACTCGCTGAAGTGCTCGGGCAGCAGCTTCTCGCGGGTGCCGCTGTAGTCGGCGAGGGTGTCGAACACCGTCTCCGCGTCCGCCGCGACGATCCGCTCCGTCTCCGCCTCGACCTGCGCCATCGGGTACCTCCAGGGCCTGGTTCTCGGGGTCGGGGCAAGCCAACCACCCCGCCGCCCGGCCACCAAATCGGGGGGCGCGAAGGGGACCGGCGCGACTCGTCCGCCATCAGGAGAAGACCTGCTCCATGCACCGCGACGCATGTCCTTCCGCGATAGCGTGAGGCCGACTGGGGCCCGTCCATGGAGCACTTGCTTGGGGGATCGGAGAATGCCGCTCAGTACGGAAGACCCGGAGTCGATCGGCGGCTACACGTTGGAGGACCGACTCGGATCAGGGGGGCATGAGTGTCGTTTACCATGCCCGGTCGGGCTCGGGGCGCAAGGTCGCGGTGAAGGTGGTGTACCAGCAGTTCGCCGACGACGCCGAGTTCCGGTCCCGGTTCCGCCGCGAGGTCACCGCCGCACGCCGGGCGAGCGGCGCTTTCACGGCGGCAGTTGTCGATGCCGACCCGGATGCCGCACACCCGTGGATGGCGACCTCGTATGTTCCGGGCCCCACGCTTGCGCAACGGGGCCCCGCGTCATCGACTTCGGCATCTCCCGCACGTCCGACCAACAACACCTGACGACGACCGGTCGGGTCATGGGCACTCCGCCGTTCATGTCACCGGAGCAGTTCCGTGTGCCCAAGGACACCGGGCCTGAGACCGATGTCTTCTCCCTGGCGTCGGTCCTGGTGTACGCGGCGACCGGGCACAGTCCGTTCGAAGCGGAGAACGCCTACATGACGGCGTACCACGTAGTCCATGATCCTCCCAGACTGGACGGCCTGCCCGGGGTACTGCGCGACATCGTCACGGACTGTCTGGAGAAGGACCCGTCGAAGCGGCCGTCGGTGGACGAACTGCTGGAACGCGTGGGAGAACTCTCCGCGACCGGTCTCCTGCCGCCGACTGTGGCACTCGACACGCTCGGTCCCGCTCCTGACCGGGCGCGCCGACGGCGGCGCATCGTCGCGGGGGCGCTCGCAGCGGCAGGGGGTACGGGTTTGGCGGCGACCGCGGCCTTCGGGCTGCTGGACGGGGCGCACAACGGTCAGCGGGAGAAACCGTCGCAGACCTCGTCGACACGGCAGGCGGCGCCGCCGATCGACTCGAGCACACCACGAGAGCCGCGCGCCACGGTCGTCCCGCACGAGATCAAGGCATCCCGTTCCTCCGAGGGCCACGAGCCGACCCGCGCCTTCGACGGCTTCGAGCAGACCTGGTGGGGGCCGGGTGTGTCCGGGTCCGGCAGGGGTGAGTGGATCGAGGCCCGTTTCGAGACCCCGGCCCGGTTGACCGGTCTGGTCCTCACGTCCGGCATGGGCGGCATGGCCGGGTCCTCGTCGAGTTCGGCCCTGCCCCACCGGCTGGCCGTCACCATCACCACGGCTGCGGGCGAGACGGTCGAGCGTGAGCTGACTCTCGACCGGGTGCTGGGCGGTCAGCACCGCGAATTCGACGTGGGCGAAGTGAGCGCGGTGCGTTTCACCATCAGGTCGTCCTACGACCCTTCCGAGGCGACTCAGGTCGCGATCAGCGGCATCGAGTTCCGCCGAGACATCGAAGTCCTCCCGCCCGCCGAGTGACTTCACGGTCCCCGGCTGTCCCGGCTCCCGCCGTCAGCACCCGACCTGGACCCCGCACACCCGGCCACTGCCTCACTCCGGACGGTCGCGTGTCGGCGCTCCCCCGGTGTTCAGGGGTTGGCGTCCATCAGGACGGTGACCCGGTCGAAGCGGAGTGCCTCGAGGTCCTGGCGGGGCATGGTCCAGTACAGGATCGACATGGGGAATCCCACCCACTGCGCGAGCAGAAGCCAGTCGTCGGGGTCCAAGACCTCTTCGTCTTGTTCCGCGTACGCGGCGGAGGCCACCGGGTCGCCGTAGTCGTCGAAGTTGGCGGCGTGGCCGCCGAGCTATCCCGGATGCAGGTCCGCGACGGCGGCGACGCTCTCGTCCGGCCAGTTGCCGCTTCCGGACACCATCCGCGCCGTGCCGTGCAGGACGTACCCGAGCCGTCGTAGACACGCCCCGACTTCAGCGGCGCCAGGCAGGTGCGCAACGCGGACGCGAGGTCGGCCGGTGTACTCGTCGGGAGCTGAACGTCCCCGTTCCTTTCTGTCTCATGGCGCGGCATTCAGCAGATTCTTGCGAGGAACCCCAGGACTTCAGTCTTGGGAGGAATCGCATCCTCGTGGTCGCGGCGCAGAGCGCCGCGGCATCGCTCGTGCGTGCTCGGCCGCGAAGCGGCCGAGTGTCGTGTCCGGCGGAGCCGTGTTGCGCCGCCGGTGGCGGGTTCACTCGGCCGGGTGACGCATGGCGAACGTACGGTGGCTGGTCGTACGGGTATGTAGGTTTGGCGCTCGTGAAGCTGATGACGCAGGTCAAGTTGCTGCCGACGCCGGTGCAGGCGGCGGCGCTGGAGGCGACCCTGCGGGCCTGCAACGAAGCGGCGACCTGGGCGAGCGAGGTCGCCTTCGGGAAAGACGTGAAGACGAACTTCGCGCTGCGCGAGCACACCTACACCGAGATCAAGGCCCGGCGGAACCTGGGTGCGCAGGCCGCCCAGCACGTGATCAAGAAGGTGTGTGACGCGTACGTCACGCTGAAGGCCAACCTGAAGGCCGGGAACCTGGGCAGGCCGGGCTCGAAACGCTACCGCGGGGTGGTGGAGAAGCCGGTCGCCTTCCGCCCGGCGGGCGCGCAGCCCTACGACGACCGCATGCTGTCCTGGCAGATCGACCAGCGCGGGGTCTCGGTCTGGACGACCGCCGGGCGGGTGAAGGACGTGGCGTTCACGGCCTCACCCGAGCAGATGGCGACCCTGGCCCTGTACCGCAGGGGCGAGTCCGATCTGCTGTGTCGGGACGGCATGTGGTTCCTGAACGCCACGTGCGACGTGCCCGAAGCGGCACCGAACACCGCTCCGGTGGACTTCCTCGGCATCGACCTGGGCATCGTCAACATCGCCACCACCAGCGACGGCGAGATCATGGCCGGACGAGAGCTCAACCGCACCCGTAGCCGGGAGCGCACGCTCCGCACCAAGCTGCAGAAGAAGAACACCCCGTCCGCCAAGCGCCGGCTGAGGAATCGGCGGCGCAAAGAAGCGCGGCGGGCCAAGGACATCAACCACAAGATCGCGAAACGTGTGGTGGCCGAGGCAGAACGCACCGGTCGCGGAATCGCCCTGGAGAACCTGACAAGCATCCGCGAACGGGTACGGCTCCGCAGGCCCCAACGGGCCACCCACTCCAGCTGGGCCTTCGCCCAGCTGGGGCAGTTCATCGCGTACAAGGCGCTCAAGGCCGGGGTGCCGGTCGTGTACGCCGACCCGGCGTACACCTCACCTCCCGCACCTGAGCCGAATGCGGCCACACCGACAGGGCGAACCGGGTCTCCCAGGCCCGGTTCGTATGCCGGTCCTGCGGATTCGCTGATCACGCGGACCGGAACGGCTCCCGCAACATCCGCGAGAGAGCGTGGGAGTTGTGGCGACGCGGGGCGCAGTCAACCGCCCCAGACCCACTTCCCGGACCGGGACGTGGGACAGGACGCAAACGCAGCACCCCGGCCAGTGGTGCCCGTTCTGCAAGCCCGGGACTTTGGTCCGGGTCGTTGACGGATCCTAGGTCTTTCTGAACCCCGGCAGGGACGGTCGGTGCACGCCCGTGCCAGGAGCTGAGAACCAGTCCGAATCCCGCCCGGCGCCTCCGGGCCTGCCGCGGTGACCGGCCCACGTGCACGGCGAGCACGGCGTCCGACCGGCGCCGTACGACCCGGACCGGGAGCATTCGAGGGCATCTGCCGACCCGATCGGGTCAAGCACGGTCCGGCGGCGTTCTTCCCGAGACGCTCTCCGGGACGATGCGGCGAGGACCGCGACCCGCGCGGGCCGCAGCCTCTCCGTCCTCGGAGGACGTCATGAGACAACGCGCAGCCGTGCTGTGCGGCGCCGCCGTCATCGCCGCAGGGACCGTCACGGCCGTCCCCGCCGGGGCGAGCGCTCCGCACCCCGTGGGCGCCCCGTACGCCGCGGAACCCGGCTGGGAGAAGTGCGGCACGGACGACTACCCGTCACTCCAGTGCGCGTCCCTCACCGTTCCGCTCGACCACGCGCGTCCGGACGGGAAACAGATCACGCTGGCGCTGTCCCGCGTCCCGCACACCTCCGACACGTACCAGGGGCCGTTGCTGGTCAACCCGGGCGGGCCGGGCGGCAGCGGGCTGACGCTCGCCGGGTTCGTGGCGTCCTCGCTGCCCGCCGAGGTGGCCGCACAGTACGACGTCATCGGCTTCGATCCGCGCGGAGTGGGGAAGAGCGAGCCGGCCCTGAACTGCCGGCCGGGCCATTTCGACCCGGTGCGCCCGGACTCCGTGCCCGCCACTTCGGCCGTCGAGAAGGCCAACCTCTCGCGTGTGAAGTCCTTCGCCGAGGCCTGCGGCGAGAAGTACGCGGACGTGCTGCCGTACATCGACACGGTCAGCACCGCACGGGACATGGACGCGATCCGCAGGGCGGTCGGCGCGACGAGGATCAACTACTTCGGCTACTCGTACGGCACTTATCTGGGCGCGGTGTACGCCAAGCTTCACCCGGACCGGGTGCGGCGCCTGGTCCTGGACTCCGTCGTGGACCCGACCGACGTCTGGCAGGACGTCAACCTCAACCAGGACCTCGCCTTCCAGGACCGCCATCGGGACTTCCTGGCGTGGACCGCCGAGCACGACGCGGCGTACGCCCTGGGCTCCGACCCGCGGCGGATCGAGGCCGCCTGGTACGCCATGCGGACCGCGCTGGTGAAGAAGCCGGCGGGCGGGAAGGTCGGCGCCTCGGAGCTGGAGGACACCTTCCTGCCCGGCGCGTACTACAACGGCTACTGGCCCTACCTTGCGGAGGCGTTCGCCGCGTACGTGAACGACGGGGACGCCGATCCCCTCGTCGAGGCGTACGAGAACTTCGGGGCCGTGGACGCCGCCGGCGACAACGGCTACAGCGTCTACACCGCCGTGGAGTGCCGTGACGCCGGCTGGCCGCGTGACTGGGACGAGTGGCGCGACACCAACTGGGCCCTGTACGAGAAGGCACCGTTCATGGTGTGGAACAACGCCTGGTACAACGCGCCGTGCGCCTTCTGGCCCACGGACCCGCGCCTGCCGGTGGACGTCACCAACCGCGAGCTGCCACCGGCACTGCTGTTCCAGGCGACCGACGACGCGGCCACCCCGTACGAGGGCGCCCTCACCGCGCATCGGCTGCTGCGCGGCTCCAGCCTCGTGGTCGAGGAGGGCGGCGGGAACCACGGCATCACACTGAGCGGGAACACCTGCCTGGACGAGCACCTGTCCGCGTACCTGGCCGACGGCACCCTGCCACGCCGCGACAGCGGCGGCAGCAGCAACAACAACAAGGCGGACGCGGTGTGTCCGACGCTGCCCGGCCCGAAGCCGCTGGAGTCGAGGGCGGCGTCGACCTCCTCGCGCGGCTCGACGCTGCACGGACTGCTGGGCTTCCGGGGGTAGTAACGGGGCGATGTCAGACCCGTGGTCCACGATGGGCGTATGAGTGAGCTGACCAGGACCCCCGCCCCCGACGGCGTCGTGTCCTCCGCCCAGTACTCCCATGTCGTCCTCGGCACCGGACGGTTCGTGGCCGTCTCCGGTCAGCTCGCCCTGGACGAGGACGGCGAGCCCGTCGCCGAGGACGACGCCGGCCGCTGACGGGTCATCGCCGCCCCGCGATGCGCGCCAGCGCCCGCACCGCCGCCTGAGCCAGCGCCGGGTGGGCCAGGGCGTCGTTCAGGACGGGGCCGGCCCGGTCGTCACCGAGTGCGCCGAGGCCGTCGACGCAGGCGAGCGCCACGCGCCGGTACGGGTCGTGCGGGCGCAGCCGTCGCTCCAGAGTGGTGATCAGGGCGGGCACGGCCTCGGGGGCCCGCAGTTCGACCAGCAGCCGCACCGGGTGCAGGGCGTAGGCGACCCGCAGTTCGTTGGTGGCCAGGGCGGCGGCGGCGCGGGCGGTGCGGGGGTCGCCGAGGCGGGCGAGAGCGTGGGCGGCCAAGGCGCAACGCGGCGGATCGCGGTGGTTCAGCAGCAGCACGAGGGACTCGAAGGCCCGCCGGTCCCCCGCCACGCCCAGCCGGAACGCGGCCAGTTCGCGGGCCCAGAGCGGCTGTCCGGCCTCGGTGAGCACCGCGGCCAGCTCGTCCGGGTCCCCGGTCACCACGAGGCGTTCGTACGCCGCCGAGGCACCCTGCGCCCCCGGCGCACCCGACGGGCCCGACGCCGCCGCTTCGGCCCGTAAGCGCTCCGTGAGCGTTCGCAACTCTTCGTCCATGGCACCGAGGTTAGGGGCCTCACAGGTCCTGTGGGACGTACATCACGAACACCGGGGGCTGGCGCGCTCGTTACCCGCGAGTTAATC
>NZ_BAABCQ010000004.1:0-110505 GCF_039539045.1 Streptomyces marokkonensis | reverse complement strand
GCGTGGCCGTCCCCTCACGTAGAGTGCCGAAGACGACACACAGCCCCGTAACTCTTTCGAGTGACCGTCGTTGAGAGTGCGGAGGCGGTTGAAGGAACAAGTGCTCGGGCGGACGTCCGGGACGGTCGACCGCACAGGTGACGATTTCGTACCAGCCTGGAGGCTCAACGTGACGCGCATCAGCTGCGGAGGACGGCCATGACTTCCGTCCTCGTCTGCGACGACTCCCCGCTTGCCCGAGAGGCGCTTCGCCGGGCGGTCGCGACCGTGCCCGGCGTCGAGCGCGTGACGACGGCCGCCAACGGCGAGGAAGTCCTCCGCCGCTGGGGTGCCGACCGCTCGGACCTGATTCTGATGGACGTGCGCATGCCCGGCCTGGGCGGCGTCGAGACCGTCCGGCGGCTGCTGTCCGCCGACCCCGGTGCGCGCATCATCATGCTCACCGTCGCCGAGGACCTGGACGGCGTGGCCCTCGCGGTCGCCGCCGGTGCCCGCGGCTACCTGCACAAGGACGCCTCGCGCGCCGAGCTGCGCGCCACGGTCACACAGGCCCTCGCCGACCCGACCTGGCGGCTCGCCCCGCGCCGGCTGCGCTCGGCCGAGATGGGTGCCGCGCCCACCCTCACCGCGCGTGAGATCCAGGTCCTGGAGGGCATGAGCCACGGCCGTTCCAACGCGGAGATCGGCCGTGAGCTGTTCCTCTCCGAGGACACCGTCAAGACCCACGCGCGGCGGCTCTTCAAGAAGCTCGGCGCCTCGGACCGGGCGCACGCGGTCGCGCTCGGCTTCCGGTGGGGCCTGGTCCGCTGAGGGCACCCCGTGTGGTGGAGGCCGAAAGGGCCCGTCGGGGGCGTCATGGGCCCCGCTTATCGCGAGGTGGGCGGGGCGGACAAGGCGACCCGCCGGGTGCCCGCTGCTCGTTTCGCCGCGGATGACGCATCCTTGAGGTGTGGAGTTCCTCGGGGACGAGTCGGTCGAGCGGAAGGGGAGGGCGCAGGGTATGAGTTCCGGCGCACCTGCTCATAACGCTTCGGTGCACAACAACGGGCACGGAGCCACGGATCGGACAGCCGCAAGGCACCATGGACCGATGCGTGACGACGAGGCGGCCCCTGATCAAGGGACGGTCGGTGGGCTCGTCCACCGCGCCGTCGACGGGGACGAGCAGGCCACGCACGACCTGCTCGCCCATGTCCACCCCCTGGCACTGCGCTACTGCCGCACCCGGCTGTCCCGGCTGCCCGGCGACGCCCGGCACTTCGTCGAGGACCTCGCTCAGGAGGTCTGCGTCGCCGTGCTGCTCGCGTTGCCCCGCTACAAGGACACCGGCCGCCCGTTCGAGGCGTTCGTCTTCGCCATCGCCGCTCACAAGGTCGCCGACCTCCAGCGCGCGGCGATGCGGCACCCCGGTTCGACGGCCGTCCCCTCCGACGAGATGCCCGAGCGGCCGGACGACTCGCTGGGCCCGGAGGAGCGCGCCCTGCTCAACAGCGACGCCGCCTGGGCCAAGAAACTCCTGGCCAACCTGCCGCAGAACCAGCGCGAGCTGCTTCTGCTGCGCATCGCGGTCGGGCTCACCGCAGAGGAGACCGGGCAGATGTTGGGAATGTCACCAGGCGCCGTGCGGGTCGCCCAGCACCGGGCGCTGAGCCGGCTGCGGGCCCTGGCAGAGCAGTAGTCGGCGCCGGCCGGCGTCCTGAAGGGGTGGCGGCCACCGTGCGTACGAAGCTACGAAGACGGCGGGCTGCCTTGATCGTGGAATGAGCCACGTCCACTTCCCGTTAGCATGGACATCCGCACCGATCAAGGCCATTTGGGGAAGGTGTCATGACTGCAAACGTCGACGGAGTGCCCGAGAAATTCGCGACGCTCGGGCTGACCTACGACGACGTGCTGCTGCTGCCGGGCGCATCCGAGGTGCTCCCCAACGCGGTCGACACCTCGTCCCGCATCTCCCGCAACGTCCGGGTCAACATCCCGCTGCTCTCGGCGGCGATGGACAAGGTGACCGAGTCCCGCATGGCGATCGCCATGGCCCGCCAGGGTGGTGTCGGTGTGCTGCACCGCAACCTCTCCGTCGAGGGCCAGGTGAACCAGGTCGACCTCGTCAAGAGGTCCGAGTCCGGCATGGTCACCGACCCGATCACCGTGCACCCGGAAGCCACGCTGGCCGAGGCGGACGCCCTGTGCGCCAAGTTCCGCATCAGCGGCGTCCCGGTCACCGACCCGGCCGGCAAGCTGCTCGGCATCGTCACCAACCGGGACATGGCCTTCGAGTCCGACCGCGCGCGCCAGGTGCGCGAGGTCATGACTCCGATGCCGCTGGTCACCGGCAAGGTCGGCATCTCCGGTGTGGACGCCATGGGGCTGCTGCGCCGCCACAAGATCGAGAAGCTTCCGCTGGTCGACGACGCGGGTGTCCTCAAGGGCCTCATCACGGTCAAGGACTTCGTCAAGGCCGAGCAGTACCCCCACGCCGCCAAGGACGCGGAGGGCCGCCTGTTGGTCGGCGCCGCCGTCGGCGCCAGCCCCGAGGCCCTGGAGCGCGCCCAGGCCCTGGCTGCCGCGGGCGTGGACTTCCTGGTCGTCGACACCTCGCACGGCCACAACAGCAACGCCCTGAGCTGGATGTCGAAGATCAAGTCCAGCGTCGGCGTGGACGTGATCGGCGGCAACGTCGCCACCCGTGACGGCGCCCAGGCCCTGATCGACGCCGGCGTCGACGGCATCAAGGTCGGTGTCGGCCCCGGCTCCATCTGCACGACCCGCGTCGTCGCCGGCATCGGCGTCCCGCAGGTCACCGCCATCTACGAGGCCTCCCTCGCGGCCCGCGCCGCGGGCGTCCCGCTGATCGGCGACGGCGGCCTGCAGTACTCGGGCGACATCGGCAAGGCCCTGGCCGCCGGCGCCGACACGGTGATGCTGGGCAGCCTGCTCGCGGGCTGCGAGGAGTCGCCGGGCGAGCTGCAGTTCATCAACGGCAAGCAGTTCAAGTCCTACCGCGGCATGGGCTCCCTGGGCGCCATGCAGTCCCGTGGCCAGGGCAGGTCCTTCTCGAAGGACCGCTACTTCCAGGCCGAGGTGGCGTCCGACGACAAGCTCGTGCCCGAGGGCATCGAGGGCCAGGTGCCCTACCGCGGCCCGCTGGCCAACGTGCTGCACCAGCTCGTCGGCGGTCTGCGCCAGACCATGGGGTACGTGGGCGCGGCGACGATCGAGGAGATGGAGTCGAAGGGCCGCTTCGTGCGGATCACCTCGGCCGGTCTCAAGGAGAGCCACCCGCACGACATCCAGATGACGGTCGAGGCACCGAACTACAGCCGCAGCAAGTAGGCAGAGAAGTAAGCAGAAGAAGTAGGCAGAAGAAGTAGGCAGAACGCCTTCCAGGGCGGCCCCGGGAGCATCCGGGGCCGCCCTCGGCGTGCCCGTCGGGGAGACCCGCCGCGCCCGTCGGGGATACTGGAAGGCGCTGCAACGCATCAGGGAAAGGCCACAGACGTGACTGAGATCGAGATCGGGCGCGGCAAGCGCGGCCGCCGGGCGTACGCCTTCGACGACATCGCCGTCGTCCCCAGCCGCCGTACGCGGGACCCGAAGGAGGTCTCGATCGCCTGGCAGATCGACGCCTACCGCTTCGAGCTGCCGTTCCTGGCCGCTCCCATGGACTCGGTCGTCTCCCCGGCCACCGCCATCCGCATCGGCGAGCTGGGCGGCCTCGGCGTGCTCAACCTGGAAGGGCTCTGGACGCGGTACGAGGACCCGCAGCCGCTGCTCGACGAGATCGCGGAGCTGGACACGGACAACGCGACCCGCCGCCTCCAGGAGATCTACGCGGCTCCCATCAAGGAGGAGCTGATCGGGCAGCGCATCAAGGAGGTGCGCGACTCGGGCGTGGTCACCGCCGCCGCGCTCTCCCCGCAGCGCACCGCCCAGTTCTCCAAGGCGGTCGTCGACGCGGGCGTCGACATCTTCGTCATCCGCGGCACCACCGTCTCCGCGGAGCACGTCTCCGGCTCGCACGAGCCGCTGAACCTGAAGCAGTTCATCTACGAGCTGGACGTCCCGGTGATCGTCGGCGGCTGCGCCACCTACACCGCCGCCCTGCACCTGATGCGCACCGGCGCGGCGGGCGTCCTCGTCGGCTTCGGCGGCGGCGCGGCCCACACCACGCGCAACGTGCTCGGCATCCAGGTGCCCATGGCCACGGCAGTGGCGGACGTGGCGGCGGCTCGCCGCGACTACATGGACGAGTCCGGCGGCCGGTACGTGCACGTCATCGCCGACGGCGGTGTCGGCTGGTCCGGCGACCTGCCCAAGGCCATCGCCTGCGGCGCCGACTCGGTGATGATGGGCTCGCCGCTGGCCCGCGCGACCGACGCGCCGGGCAGGGGCAACCACTGGGGCATGGAGGCCGTCAACGAGGAGCTGCCCCGCGGCAAGAAGGTCGACCTCGGCACGGTCGGCACCATCGAGGAGATCCTCACCGGCCCCTCCCGCAACCCGGACGGCTCGATGAACTTCTTCGGCGCGCTGCGCCGGGCGATGTCGACGACCGGGTACAGCGAGCTGAAGGAGTTCCAGCGCGTCGAGGTGACGGTGGGGGACTCGCAGCACCGGCGGTAGCGGTAGTCGTCCGACGGCTCTGACGGCTCTGAAGAGGCCGGTCGCCCCTGACGGGGGCGACCGGCCTCTTTCGCATGCTCAGGGGCGTACGCGGGGGCGCGTGACACGGTCACCCAGCGCGCCCCCTCCTCACAACCGGTGCGCCGCCCCCGTGGGCGTCGCCCCCCGCGTGTCCAGCAGCAGCTGGGCCTTCACCGACAGGCCCTGGAGGTCGTACGTGCGGTGCTGCTGGAGGAGGATCGTCAGGTCGGCGTCGGCGGCGGTCTCGTAGAGCGAGTCGGCGCGGGGGACGGGGCGGTCCAGGACCTTCCAGGACGGGACGTGCGGGTCGTGGTAGCTGACGGCGGCGCCCATCGACATCAGGCGGGTCGCGATCTCCTCGGCCGGGGAGGCCTGCTGGTCGGCGAGGTCGGCCTTGTAGGTGACGCCGAGGAGCAGGACACGGGCGCCGCGGGCCGACTTGCCGTGCTCGTTGAGGAGGGCGGCGGCGCGCTGGACGACGTAGCGGGGCATCTGGGAGTTGACCTGCTGGGCCAGTTCCACCATGCGCAGGCTGTGGGGGGCCTGGCCGGTCAGGTCCTGCGGGACGGAGTGGCCGCCGACGCCGGGGCCGGGGCGGAAGGCCTGGAAACCGAAGGGCTTGGTCTCGGCGCAGCGCAGGACGTCCCACAGGTCGACGCCCAGGTCGTCGCAGAGGACGGCCATCTCGTTGACGAGGGCGATGTTGACGTGCCGGAAGTTTGTCTCCAGGAGCTGGACCGTCTCCGCCTCGCGGGGGCCACGCGCGCGTACGACCTTGTCGGTGAGGCGGCCGTAGAAGGTGGCGGCCGACTCGGTGCAGGCGGGGGTGAGGCCGCCGATGACCTTCGGGGTGTTGGCCGGGGTGAAGTCACGGTTGCCGGGGTCGACGCGGCTGGGGGAGTAGGCGAGGTGGAAGTCGCGGCCGGCGCGCAGCCCGGAGCCCCGCTCCAGAAGGGGGCGCAGGAACTCCTCCGTCGTCCCCGGCCGCACGGGTGACTCCAGGATCACCGTGGTGTGCGGGCGCATGTGGGCTGCCAGGGTGCGGGCGGCCGCCCCCACCTGGGTGAGGTCCAGGCCGCCGTCCGCGCCGGGTGGGGTGGGTGCGCAGATGACGGCGGTGCGGACGCGGCCCAGCTCGGCCGGTCCGGCAGGGGTACGGAAGCCCGTCGCGAGCATCCGGCGCACCTCGGCCGGGGTGAGCGGGTCGGCCTCGGGGCCGGTGCGGTAGCCGAGGGTGGGGATGCCTGCGGTGACGGCGGCCTGGGCCAGGGGCAGGCCGTACGGGCCGAGTCCGATGACGGCGAGATCTGCGGGCATGGCGTGGGCCGTCCTTCCCAGTAACCGAAGCGGGACAGGTGCGCAAGCCCGGTGGACAGGATGGGCGAGCACAACGTCAGACTAGGAGTAAATATGACCGATTTGCGGGATTGATCGGCCGGGTTTCGGCGAGTGTCGGGTGGCGACCCTGAGCTGCGGGGAAGTTGTCCACAGGTCGGCGGGGAAGTTGTCCACAGGTTGAGGCTGTGCGGCGACCGATGTCGGGCAGGTCGGTCAGAATCTGGGCATGGTGGGTACCAGGAACCGAGCTTCGCCCCGACGGGCGCGGCCGACGCGACCGACAGCGGGAGGCAGCAGTGAGGACAGCGACCCTGGGGCCGGCGCAGCGCGCCGAGTCACTCGCGGCCATGGCCGAGCGCGAGCTTGACGTACTGGTGGTGGGCGCCGGCGTGGTCGGCGCGGGCACCGCCCTCGACGCGGTGACGCGCGGCCTGTCCACCGGCCTGGTCGAGGCACGGGACTGGGCGTCGGGCACCTCCAGCAGGTCCAGCAAGCTGATCCACGGCGGCCTGCGCTATCTGGAGATGCTCGACTTCGCCCTCGTACGGGAGGCGCTGAAGGAGCGCGGACTGCTGCTGGAGCGGCTCGCGCCGCATCTCGTGAAGCCCGTGCCGTTCCTGTACCCCTTGCAGCACAAGGGGTGGGAGCGGCTGTACGCCGGCTCCGGCGTCGCGCTCTACGACGCCATGTCGATGGCCCGCGGACACGGCCGGGGCCTGCCGGTGCACCGGCACCTGAGCCGCGGTCACGCCCTTCGTGTGGCACCCGCGTTGAAGAAGGACGCGCTGGTCGGCGCGCTCCAGTACTACGACGCCCAGATGGACGACGCCCGCTTCGTGGCCACGCTGGTGCGCACGGCGGCGGCGTACGGCGCGCCGGTCGCCAACCGCGCGCGCGTGACCTCCTTCCTGCGCGAGGGCGAGCGCGTGGTCGGCGCGCGCGTCCAGGACGTCGAAGCGGGCGGCGAGTACGAGATCCACGCCAAGCAGATAGTGAACGCCACCGGGGTGTGGACCGACGACACCCAGTCGATGGTGGGCGAGCGCGGCCAGTTCCACGTCCGCGCCTCCAAGGGCATCCACCTGGTCGTGCCCAAGGACCGCATCCACTCCAGCACCGGTCTGATCCTGCGCACCGAGAAGTCCGTGCTCTTCGTCATCCCCTGGGGCCGGCACTGGATCATCGGCACCACGGACACCGGCTGGGACCTGGACAAGGCCCACCCGGCCGCCTCGAGCGCGGACATCGACTACCTGCTGGAACACATCAACTCGGTGCTGTCCGTACCGCTCACCCGCGACGACGTGGAGGGCGTGTACGCCGGTCTGCGCCCGCTGCTGGCCGGTGAGTCGGACGCCACCAGCAAACTGTCGCGCGAGCACACCGTCGCGCACCCGGTGCCCGGCCTCGTCGTCGTGGCGGGCGGCAAGTACACGACGTACCGGGTGATGGCCAAGGACGCCGTGGACGAGGCGGTGCACGGGCTCGACCTGCGGGTCGCGGACTGCGTCACCGAGGACACGCCCCTGCTCGGCGCCGAGGGCTACCGTGCGCTGTGGAACGCGCGGGCGCGGGTCGCCGCGCGCACCGGACTGCACGTGGTCCGCGTGGAGCACCTGCTGAACCGGTACGGCGCCTTGGCCGAGGAGGTGCTGGAGCTCATCGCCGCCGATCCCTCCCTCGGCGAACCGCTGCACGCCGCCGACGACTACCTGCGCGCCGAGGTCGTCTACGCCGCCTCCCACGAGGGCGCGCGGCACCTGGACGACGTACTGACCCGGCGCACCCGCATCTCGATCGAGACCTTCGACCGGGGCACGCGCAGCGCCCGCGAGGCCGCCGAACTGATGGCACCGGTGCTGGGCTGGGGCAGGGACCAGGTCGAACGGGAGATCCAGCACTACGAGAAGCGAGTGGAGGCCGAGCGGGAGTCGCAGCGCCAGCCGGACGACCTGACGGCAGACGCGGCCCGCCTGGGAGCGCCGGACATCGTGGCGCGATAGGGCACCCGTCGGGGCAGGCGGGAGGCACGCGCCAGGGCAGGTGGCAGGGGCCGCCGAGGCAGGTGTGACGCAGGGTCACCCTGCCGTGTCAGCCGCCCCTCACCCGCTCGGCGCCAGAGGCACCCTGGGCGTCGAGCACTTGTCGGGTGAGGGACAATGAAGGCTCTGTCAGGGCGGGTTGCATGAGGGGACGCATGTCGGAGGCGGAGCGGGCGGGGACATCCCGTACGGACAAGAGCGCACGTCTCCTCGCCGGGCGGTACCGGCTGGGAGACGTGCTCGGCCGCGGCGGCATGGGGACGGTGTGGCGGGCGGAGGACGAGACCCTGGGTCGCACGGTCGCCGTCAAGGAACTGCGGTTTCCGGGGAACATCGACGAGGAGGAGAAGCGGCGCCTGATCACGCGCACGCTGCGCGAGGCCAAGGCGATCGCGCGGATCCGCAACAACAGCGCCGTGACCGTCTTCGACGTGGTCGAGGAGGACGACCGGCCGTGGATCGTGATGGAACTCGTCGAGGGCAAGTCGCTCGCCGAGGCCATCCGTGAGGACGGCCTGCTGGAGCCGAGGCGCGCGGCGGAGGTCGGCCTCGCCGTCCTCGACGTCCTGCGCTCCGCGCATCGCGAGGGCATCCTGCACCGCGACGTGAAGCCGTCGAACGTACTGATCGCCGAGGACGGCCGGGTCGTCCTCACCGACTTCGGCATCGCCCAGGTGGAGGGCGACCCTTCCATCACCTCCACCGGCATGCTGGTCGGCGCCCCCTCCTACATCTCCCCGGAGCGGGCCCGTGGCCACAAGCCGGGGCCGGCCGCCGACCTGTGGTCGCTCGGCGGACTGCTCTACGCGGCGGTGGAGGGCTCTCCGCCCTACGACAAGGGCTCCGCGATCGCGACGCTGACCGCGGTGATGACGGAGAACCTGGAGGAACCGAAGAACGCCGGCCCGCTGCGGGACGTCATCTTCGGGCTGCTCAACAAGGACCCCGCCCACAGGCTCGACGACGCGGCTGCCCGCGCGATGCTCAACAAGGTCATCCACGCCCCGGACAGGGCGGCCGAGACCGAACCGGCCGACGCCACCAAGGTGGTGCCGCTGCCGCCGCAGCCGGACGGGCGGCCACGCCGGGGCGGTTCGGCGGGCGCCGGGGGCAAGCGGGGCGAGGAGGCCGGGGAGCGGTTGCGCGGGGCACTGCGTTCCGTGCGCAAGGCCGCCGTGGGGGCGGGTGCGGCCGGTGCCGCGGCTGCCTCCCGTACCAAGCAGGGCGGGGCCGACCGGGCAGCCATGCCGGGTTCCGCCGGATCGGCTGGTTCCGCCGGAACCTCCGGATCGGCCGGATCCGTCGGTGCCGCTGCCGCCCAGGGGCCCGTCGGGACGGGTTCCGCCACCACGCCGGTGACGGGTGCGGGTGCCGGAACCGGCCCCGGAGTGACAGCAGGAGTGGGCTCGCAGCCCGCGTCCAACGCGCCCGCGGGTGCCCGTAGGTCCGGCTGGCCCGTCGTACCGCCGCCGGACCTGCCGCCCCGGCCCGTGCGCAGGGCGCCGCTCACCGACGTCGTGCCCCGCCGGACACTGGTGATCATCGCCGTCGTCGTGGCGCTCGCCGTCCTCGGCACCGTGCTGGCCCTCACGCTCGGCGGCGGCGACGAGAACGCGGCCGATGGCGGAAGCGGTGACAAGGCCGTCGCCTCCGCCACGGCGAGCGGCGACACCGGGCAGGGTGAGGGGAACGGGACCGGTACCGACGGATCCGCCTCGGATCCGGCGGCGGACGGGGCCCCGGGCGGCGCTCCGGGCTCCGGAGCGAGCGCGTCCGGTGACGCCGGCACCGGGTCCGGCTCGGACGATGACGACGACGCCGAAGAGTCCGGCGACGACGAGGGCGCGGACACCACCCACCAGGGCAAACAGGGCTACAGCATCGGACTGCCCGAGGACTGGAAGTACCGGTCCACGGGCTCCGCGGGCGACCGGTTCACCGGCCCCAAGGGGCAGAAGCTGCTCGTCGCCTGGACGTCCACGCCCAAGGGCGACCCGGTCGAGGACTGGAAGAACCAGGAGCGGTACATGGTCCGCTCCCAGTACAAGAAGATCCGCATAGAGAAGGTCGGCTACCGCGGCTGGAACGCGGCGGACTGGGAGTTCACCTACACGGACGGCGGCACCAAGTACCGGACCGTGGACCGCGGTTTCGTTGTCAACGACCACCAGGGCTACGCGCTCATGTACACCGCGAAGGCCGCGGACTGGGACAGTGACCTGCGCCGGGACACCTGGCGGACGCTGACGAAGACCTTCCAGTCCAAGTCCTGAAGCCAGGGGCTCAGGGTTTGAGCGGCCCGATATCTGGCATCCCCTCTTTGTGGGTTGCCTCCGGCACGTATCGTGAGTGCTCGCGGACCGTACGCAGCCGGAACGGCCCGCCGGGCGAACGGAATTGACCGACGGGCTGCCGGGGGTGGCGACGTGGACGACTATGCGGGACGGGTACTCGCCGACCGCTACCGCCTGCCCCTGCCGCCGTCCGACGAGTACGAACTCACCGAGAGCCGGGCCTTCGACACCTACAGCGGTCAGGAAGTCCTGGTCCGCCAGGTGCCGCTGCCGGAGGTCGTCGAGGCCGAGGTGCTCGACGCGGACGGCCTGCCCGAGGGCTTCACGGCCCGGGACGGCGGCGTCCGGCACCCCGGGAGACGGCAGTCGGACGCGCGCGGCGGCCCCCGCCGGCCCGTCGACCCGGTGGTACGTCGAGCCGTCGCGGCGGCGCAGGCCGCGGCCGCCGTCCCCGACCATCCGCGTCTGGACCAGGTCTTCGACGTGTTCGCCGAGGGCGGCTCGCTGTGGATCGTCAGCGAGCTGGTGGCCGCCAGGCCACTGGCCGCCCTGCTCGCCGAGGAGCCGCTGACGCCGTACCGGGCGGCCGAGGTGGCCTCCGACGTCCTCCTGGCACTGCGTGTGCTGCACTCGTACGGCTGGGTGCACCGCAACATCACCGCGCGCACGGTGCTCGTCTGCGACGACGGGCGTGTGATGCTGACCGGCCTGGCGGTCGGGGCGGCGGAGGAGGCGCTGTGCGGGTACGACCCGGTCCCCGCCCCCGAGGACGACGACGACCGGGCCGCGGCGATCGCCCCAGACGGGACCTTCGGCCGGGGGAGTGGTGCGGAGAACGGGGCCCTTGGTCCCGGCGGTGCCGAGGGCGGGACCGGGGCCGAACTTTCGGGACCCGGTGGTGCGGGTGGTACCGGGTCCCGGGCCGTTGGTGCCGGTACTGGGACGGGTGGTCCCGGTACCGGGGCCGGTGGTACCGGCACCGGGCTTCCCGGTTTCGGGGGTGCCGGGGGAGTGGCGGTGGCGGGGCTTCCTGGTCCCGGTGGTGCCGGTCCCGGGCTTCCCGGCCCCGGTCGGGCCGGCTCCGAACTTTCTGGTCCCGGAGGTGCCGGTTTCGGGGACACCGCTCCCGGGGATGCGCAGACCGGGATGCTGGGACCGGGCGGTGCCGATCCCGAGGCCGCCCGGCGGGCCGCCATCGAGGCGCGGACCGTGGGCGGGCTGCCGGTGACCGGGGGTCAGAGGCCGGGCGGTGCCGCCGGGGTCGCCCCGGCGCAGCTCGACGCCGGCGGAGACGTCCGCGCAGCGCGCGCCGGAGCGATCGCGGCGTACCGCGCCGGTGCCCGGGCCGCCGCCCGCGTCCAGGAGGCGCAGAACGGCCGCGCGGCCCTGCCCGGCGCCCGCCCGGCCCCCGACGGCGACACCGACACCGCCCAGCGGTCCCGCACACCCGGCACGCCCCCCTCCGGCGCGCAGCCCACCGAGGCGGCCCGGTCCGACGCCGCCCCGCCCGGGCAGATCGACGACCCCTACGGCGTACGTACGACTTCCTGGCACGGTGCCACGCCCCGCCCCACAGGCAGCCCGGCCCCCGCCGACCCTGCCACCTCCTCCACTCCCTTCGCTCCGCCGGCCGGACGGGCCCGGCCCGGCGCACCACGACCGGAGCCCGGTCCCGAGACAACGGCCGTCGGCGCCGCGTCGGCCGCAGGAGGCCCCGGGCCGGCCGCCGGGCACTGGGACGACCCGGTCGCACGCAACCCCGCACCGCGCGGCCCGGCCACCGCACTCGCTGCCGAACGGGCACGCCAGACGCGGATGGCCGTGGTCGGGCCGGTGACCGAGCGCTGGGCTCCGGAACAGGCCGGCCCGGTGCACGAGAACTGGCAGCTGGCCGCGCCCATCGGACCCGCCACCGACCTGTGGGCGCTGGGCGCGCTGCTCTTCCGTGCCGTACAGGGGCACGCGCCCTACCCGGAGGAGTCGACCGCCGAGCTGGTGCAGATCGTGTGCGCGGAGCCCCCGGCGTTCGCCGAGGAGTGCGGCCCGCTGCGGCCGGTCGTGGAGTCGCTGCTGCGTCAGGACCCCACCGAACGCATCGACTTCGAGGAGCTGAGCGGCTGGCTGCGGTCGCTGGTGCGGTCCGCGCCCGAACCGGAGGCCGGCCTGCACGTCATCTCGGCCCCGCCCGCCGTGACCGGCCGACTGCCCATCGTGCGCCGGCGGGGTGAGCTGGTGCGCAGGCGGCGCGCCGGGCTGCCCGCGCACCACGGACGGCACAAGCGGGGCCGGCAGGAGACGCCCCGTTCGCCGCGCAGTCTCGGCCGGACACTGCTCCTGCTGATACTGCTCGCCCTGGCCGGAGCCGTCGCCTACGCGATGTTCTTCATGCCGAAGGGCGACACGAGCGGCACCGGGGCCACCGACCGTACGGGCGCCGCCGGCGAGGCGAGCCCGGCGCCGCCCGAACGCTCCCCGGACGTCAGCAGCGAGCCCCGGCCGGAGCAGTCGTCCCCGAAGTCCGACCCCAGCGCCTCTCGGACGGAGAGCGGCTCCACCGGGACGCAGACCAACGACCCCGACGTCGCCGACGGATTCACACTGCGCAAGGACGCCGAGGGATTCCGCGTCGCCGTCGCCGAGGGCTGGGACCGCACGCCCCGCAACGGCAGCGGCCAGGTCGTCTACGCCAAGGGCGACTTCGAGCTCATCGTCGTACCGGGCCGGGATCGCGCGTCCGAGTACGGCGACGACCCGATGGCCTACCAGCGCGACAGCGAGCCGGAGTTGGAGTCGTACCGCGCCTCCAGCTGGGCCACCTCCAGCGGACTGAAGACCATCGAGGTCGGTGGACGGACCATGGTGCAGGGGCAGTTCACCTGGTCCGCCGCCGACGGTGGCGAGCTGTACGTGCGTAACCTCGCGACGCTGATCGACGGGCGCTACCACGTGCTGCAGGTGCGCGGCCCGGAGGCGGAGCGCGATGAGGTGACCCGGCTGTTCGAGCAGGCCTCGGCGACCTACCAGTACACGGGCTGACGGCAGTTCGGCCCGATGGTTGCCTCCTTGCACGGAAAGCGACAACCGTCACAGAGCGGTTCCCAGGGCACCCCACCCGTTCCCCGGGCGCGGTCCGGTCCCTAGTCTGGCCCTGACAAGAGCATTGCGGGGCAACGTGAATCAGATGCAGGGCCGGCTCGTCGCGGGCCGTTACCGGCTCGGCGAGACCATCGGCAGCGGCGGCATGGGCCGGGTGTGGCGCGCGCACGACGAGGTGCTGCACCGGACTGTCGCCATCAAGGAGCTGACCGCCGCACTCTACGTCTCCGAGAGCGACCAGGCGATCCTGCTGAAACGCACTCGGGGCGAGGCACGCGCGGCGGCGCGGATCAACCACTCGGCCGTCGTCACCGTGCATGACGTACTCGAACACGACGGCCGGCCCTGGATCGTGATGGAGCTGGTCGAGGGCCGCTCGCTGGCCGATGCGGTGAAGGAGGACGACCGGGTCGAGCCACGGGAGGCGGCCCGTATCGGACTGTGGGTGCTGCGGGCCCTGCGCGCCGCGCACACCGCCGGAGTCCTGCACCGCGACGTCAAGCCCGGCAACG
This sequence comes from Streptomyces marokkonensis, assembly GCF_039539045.1. Lineage (NCBI taxonomy): Bacteria > Bacillati > Actinomycetota > Actinomycetes > Kitasatosporales > Streptomycetaceae > Streptomyces > Streptomyces marokkonensis. The sequence goes on along the minus strand of NZ_BAABCQ010000004.1, from coordinate 96,579 downwards.
TGCTCCTCGCCGACGACGGCCGGGTCCTCCTCACCGACTTCGGCATCGCGCAGATCGAGGGCGACTCCACCATCACGCGGACCGGTGAGGTCGTCGGCTCCGTCGACTACCTGGCGCCCGAGCGGGTCCGCGGCCACGATCCCGGCCCCGCCTCCGACCTGTGGGCGCTCGGCGCGACGCTGTACACGGCGGTGGAGGGCAGGTCGCCGTTCCGCCGCACGTCACCGCTCACCACCATGCAGGCGGTCGTCGAGGAGGAGGCCACCGAGCCCGGGTACGCCGGACCGCTCGGGCCCGTCATCAGCGCGCTGTTGCGCAAGGAGCCCGCCACGCGGCCCGACGTTACCGAGACCGAGCAGATGCTCGCGGAGGCGGCGGAGGGACGGCGTTCGAACGCGGCCCAGGCGTACGTGCCGACGACGTGGTACTCGGGATCACGGGGACAGAGCGACACGCCCCACCCCGGGACACCGGGGCCGGCGGGCGGGGCCCCCGCGACGCCGTACCAGCCGATGGCCGGCCCCCCTGCGGTCGGCCCTACGGCGGTCGGTCCGACGGTTGCCGGTCCGATGACGGCCGGTCCGACGGCGGGTGGCCCCGTGCCGATGGGCCACACACCCGCCGGGTACACGCCGGCCGGCGGCGTCCCGCAACGCTCCCGGCGGCGCCGCCTGCGCACGCTCGCCCTGGTCCTCGCCGTCGCCGCCCTCATCGGCGCGGGCACCGCCGTGCTGCTGCAACAGCGGGGCCAGGACGGCACGGAGGCGGGTCCGGGCACCACCGACTCCCCGTCCTCCTCTCCCTCTCCCTCTCCTTCCGCCTCCGCCACCCCCGGCAAGAACCCCGGCGGTTCCGTCCCGGCCGGCTGGGTCCGCCGGGACGACCCGGTGGGTTTCAGCCTCTCCCTGCCCGAGGACTGGCAGCGGGTGCCATTCGACGAGGACGGCGAGCTCCAGCAGATCGACTACACCCCCGACAACGGCAACCACTTCGTCCGCATCGCCGTCGACACCGCCCCCGACTACAACGACCCGTACGCCCACCAGCTCGACCTCGATCTGCAGCTCCAGCAGCGGCTGGTCGACTACCGGCGTGTCGGCCTGGAACGGACCACCTACCGTGACCACGACAGTGCCCGCTGGGAGTACACCTGGACCGCGCTGCCGAAGGACACCGAGTTCCCCGGGCCGCGCCGCGCCGTCGAGGAGACGTACATGTCCCGGGACGGCGTCGAGTACGTCATCTTCATGGCGGGGCCCGTCGATGACTGGGAGACCACGCGGCAGCAGTTCCGGACGGTGCTGCAGAGCTGGCAGGAGAAGACCGCCTGAGCGCGTGAGTGCCTGAGCGCCTGAGTGCATGAGTGCATGAGTGCCCGACCGCCCGAACCGCGCCGTGTGACGGCCGGATACCGTCGCAATCGCGTCCGAGAGCCCGTCGGTTGTCGGCCACCCGGGTCGCGGCGGCCCGGAGCGGGCCCGTCCGGTGGGGCATGATGGGACGCATGATGACCGAGGGGGCGGGCGGGCGTGTCATCGCGGGCCGTTACCAGCTCCATGAGCGGCTCGGCCGCGGCGGCATGGGCATCGTGTGGCGGGCGACCGACCAACTGCTCGCGCGCGAGGTGGCCGTGAAGGTGCTCCCTCTCGACGAGACCCTCTCGGCGGCCGAGGCCCGGCGACGCCGTGAGCGCACTCTGCGCGAGGCTCGCGCGGTGGCCCAGCTGAGGCACCCTCACGTCATCGTCGTGCACGACGTCGTCGAGGACGACGAACGTGCGTACATGGTCATGGAACTGGTCGACGGCGGCTCGCTCGCCGACCGCGTCCTCGGCCAGGGCCCGGTCGACGCCACGGAGGCGGCCCGGATCGGCATCGCCCTGCTCGACGCCCTGGGCACCGCGCACGCGGCCGGCATCCTGCACCGGGACGTGAAACCGTCGAACGTGCTGGTGGCCGAGGACGGCCGGGTCGTCCTCACGGACTTCGGCGTGGCCCAGGTGGCGGGCGCCACCACCCTCACCGAGACCGGCTCCTTCGTCGGTTCCCCCGAGTACACCGCCCCCGAACGGATGTCCGGCGCCGGGACCGGACCGGAGTCCGACCTGTGGTCGCTGGGCGTGCTGCTGTGCGCGGTCCTCAGCGGCGCCTCGCCCTTCCACCGGGACTCGCTGGGCGGTGTCCTGCACGCCGTGGTCACCGAGGAGATCCGCCCGCCCGCACAGGCAGGGCCCATCCTCCCGGTCGTGCGGGGCCTGCTGGAACGCGACCCGCAACGGCGGCTGGACGCGGCGGAGGCGGAACGGATGCTGAGCGCCTTCCTGGCCACGGGCCGTACGCCCGCGCCGCCCGGCAGCGGTGAGCCCCGGCGCGTGTCGCGGGGCGTGCTCATGGCGGTGCTGCTGGTCGTCGCGGCGGCGGGCGCGGGAGTCACGGCGGCGGCACTGCTCGCGGACGGCGGCGACGGCGGCGGCGGAGGCGGAGGCGGAGGCGGAGGCGGGGGCAGTACGCCGACGAGTTCGGCACCCGTGACGCCGACGACGGGGCCGACGACGGGGCCGACGTCTCCGTCCGGGGTCTCCTCCGGGGGCTCCCCCGACGTCACCTCCGATATGTCCTCGGGGGCTTCCTTCGCGTCCGTGTCCCCCTCGGAGTCACCCGCAACGCACCTAAACAGGAGATAAGCGGCGGCGCGCGTCACGGGTCTGTGACCGCGGGCCACGGGTGGTGGATTCGGACACCTCCGGCGCGATATGGATGGACCCATGAGCAGCAACGGGGGACCCCGCAACGGGTCGGACGAGCCGACGAGTTTCGACCTGCAACCACCGAATCCGCCCGTCGCCGTGCCGCATCCCGGCAACCCGTACGCGGCGCCCACCCAGGTCGTGCCGCACCAGTCGTCACCGTCGCCGCAGTCGGTGTCCCCGTCCCCGTCGGCACCGCGCCCCGGACCCGCCAAGTCGCCCACGCAGGACCCGGGCGCCGGGCGGCTCATCGCCGGCCGCTACCGGCTGACCGCCAAGCTCGGGCACGGCGGCATGGGCACGGTGTGGCGGGCCAAGGACGAGACCGTGGACCGCGAGGTCGCCGTCAAGGAGCCCCGCGTACCCGACCACCTCCCCGAACGCGAACGGGACAACGCCTTCGAACGGATGCGTCGCGAGGCGCGCGCCGCGGCCCGGCTGGACCACCCCGCCGTGGTCAACGTGCACGACGTGGCCGTGGTCGACGACCAGCCGTGGATCGTGATGGAGCTGGTCCGGGGCCGCACGCTGGGCGACGCGTTGCAGGAGGGCACGCTGGACGCGCGCGAGGCGGCCAGGGTCGGTCTGGAGGTGCTCGGCGCGCTGGAGGCCGCGCACGCGGCCGGCATCCTGCATCGCGACGTGAAACCGGACAACGTACTGCTCGGCCGGCACGACCGGGTCGTCCTCACCGACTTCGGCATCGCCCAGATCGAGGGCGAGACCAACCTGACCGACACCGGCGGCTTCGTCGGCTCGCCCGAGTACATCGCCCCGGAACGGGTGTTGGGCCGGCGCCCGGGCCCCGCGAGCGACCTGTGGTCGCTGGGCGTGTTGCTGTACGCGGCGACGGAGGGCGTCTCGCCGTTCCGCCGCAGCAACACCCCCGCCACGCTCCAGTCCGTGCTCAACGCCGCGCCCGCGCCGCCCGCCTCGGCGCGGGGGCCGCTGGCCGAGGTCATCACGGGCCTGCTGGACAAGGACCCGGCGCGCCGCCCGGACGCCGCCCGGGTCCGGACCCTGCTGGACGCCGCCGCGAACCCGCCGGCACCGGCGCCCACCCAGGTCGTACGGGTCGCCGAGGGGCACGGACCGTCCGGGCCGGGGTCCAGGTGGAGCGTCCGGCTGGGCCGCAACGCGTGGATCACCCTCGGCGTGGTGGTCGTCGCGGCGGCCGTGGCGTCGTACCTGGTGGTCGCGGCCCCCTTCGCGGGGCCCTTGCCCGAGGGCTGGAAGCAGCACGAACTCCCCGACAAGGCGGGCATGAGCGTCGCGGTGCCGGCCGACTTCGTGAAGCCGAAGGAGCACGCCGACGGCTGGGACGGCACCAACGAGACGTTCACCGACCCGAGCGGGATGGTCGTCGTCCACGTGGACCGGGACATCAAGGCCGACGACGAGGACGGCGACTTCCCCGCCACCGCGAGCGCCCACGCCTGGTCGGACTGGGACAGGCTCAAGGACGGCGACTACTCCCAGGACATCGCGGACGCTCCCGCTCCCAAGGGCGAACCGGTCGAGACCGAGTACAAGGGCGACAAGGCCGCCGAGAACACCATCGAATACACGACCACGGACTCGCAGAACCCACGTGACCGCGAGTACCACGTGCTCTACTACACGGCCGAGAACGGCGACAACTACCGGGTCTCGATCGACTACCCCGGCAGCGGCTACTTCGTCGACGAGGGACGCGAGATCGCCCGGACGGTGGTCGCCAACTGGGAGGTCGGGAATTCCTGAGGGCAGTCTCGCCCCGTAACGCGCTGATCAGCGGGTTTGTTGCCAGCGATCACTGGCGTTGTGTGAGCACTCGGTGAATCCCGATTACCGACGGGTACACAAAGCCCTCGCGGCGTCATACCCTGCGGCTCATGACGGACGCGCACGCCCCGGAACTGACCGGCACGAACCCTCTCGCCCCCGCCCCCGAGGGCGCCCGCACCGCTGCCGACGTGGTCACGCCCGAGCTGGTCGCCCAGCTCACCAAGGGCGTGGCCGGCTCCGGCCGCACCGCCAACCACACGCCGTTCACCGGTGAGAAGCTGGCCGACCTGCCCGAGTCGACGCCCGAGGACGTGGCCGGCGCCTTCGAGCGGGCCCGCGCCGCCCAGGTCGTGTGGGCGCGCGTCCCGGTACGGCAGCGCGCCGCCGTCCTGCTGCGGTTCCACGACCTGGTCCTCGAACGCCAGGCCGAGGTCCTCGACCTCATCCAGCTGGAGACCGGCAAGGCCCGCCTGCACGCCCACGAGGAGGTCCAGGCCGTCGCCGTCGCCGCCCGGCACTACGGCCGCAAGGCCCCCGCCTACCTGCGGGCCAAGCGGCACACCGGAGCCGTACCGACCCTGACGAAGGTCACCGAGCTGCGTCATCCGCGCGGCGTCGTCGGCCAGATCGCCCCCTGGAACTATCCGCTGGAGCTGTCCGTCGGTGACGCGCTCCCCGCGTTCGTCGCGGGCAACGCGGTCGTCATGAAGCCCGACACCGAGACCTGCCTGACCGCCCTGTGGGCCCGTGACCTGCTCATCGAGGCCGGGCTGCCCGCCGAGGTCTTCCAGGTCGTCCTCGGCGACGGCCCGGTCGTCGGCCCCGAGGTCGTCAGGCACGCCGACTACGTCTCCTTCACCGGCTCCACCCGTACCGGCCGCGAGGTCGCCCAGGGCGCCGCCGCCCGCCTGGTCGGCGTCTCACTCGAACTCGGCGGGAAGAACGCCATGCTGGTCCTCCAGGACGCCGACGTCGAGAAGGCCGCCGCGGGCGCCGTCCGCGCGTGCTTCTCCTCCGCCGGCCAGCTCTGCATCTCCATCGAGCGGCTCTACGTCCACGAGTCGGTCGTCGACGCCTTCCTGGACCGCTTCGCCGCCCGCACGAAGGCCATGCGGCTCGGTACCTCCCTCTCCTACGGCGCCGACATGGGCTCGCTGGTGGGGGAGCGGCAGCTGGAGACCGTGAAGGCTCATGTGGCGGACGCCGTGGAGCGGGGCGCGAAGCTCGTCGCCGGCGGCGTCGCCCGCCCGGACATCGGCCCGTACTTCTACGAACCGACCATCCTCGACGGGGTCGCGGCCCCCATGACCGTGTGCACCGAGGAGACCTTCGGCCCGGTCGTCTCCGTCTACCGGTTCAGGACCGAGGACGAGGCGGTCGAACACGCCAACTCCACGCCGTACGGTCTGAACTCCTCGGTCTGGACGAAGGACGCCCGGCGCGGCCGCGGCGTCGCTACCCGCCTGCGCACCGGCACGGTCAACATCAACGAGGGCTACGCGTCCGCCTACGGCAGCGTCCAGTCCCCGATGGGCGGCATGAAGGACTCCGGCCTCGGCCGCCGGCACGGCTCCGAGGGGATCCTCAAGTACACCGAGGCCCAGACGGTCGCCCACCAGCGGCTGCTGCCGATGGCGCCGTCGCTGGGGATGGACGACGCCGCGTACGCGGCCTTCATGAGCCGGAGCCTGCGCCTGATGAAGGCCTTCCGCCTCCGCTGATTTCCCAACCAACGCCCGTTCTCGACGAGGAGAGCACGTGTCGCAGGAGAAGTCCGTCCAGACCCGGGACGAGAACGGGTACGACTACGACGTCCTTGTCGTGGGCTCCGGCTTCGGCGGCTCCGTGTCCGCCCTCCGCCTGACGGAGAAGGGATACCGGGTCGGGGTCCTGGAAGCGGGCCGCCGCTTCACCCGGGAGTCGCTGCCGAAGAACTCCTGGGACCTGAGGAACTACCTCTGGGCCCCCAAGCTCGGCATGTTCGGCATCCAGCGCATCCACCTGCTCGGCAATGTCATGGTCCTGGCAGGTGCCGGGGTCGGCGGCGGCTCCCTCAACTACGCCAACACCCTCTACGTGCCGCCGCAGCCCTTCTTCGACGACCCCCAGTGGCGTGGCATCACCGACTGGCACGACGAGCTGACGCCGTACTACGACCAGGCCCGGCGGATGCTCGGCGTTCGCCTCAACCCGACGATGACCCCCTCCGACGTGCACCTGAAGGCCGCCGCCGAGCGGCTGGGCGTCGGCGACACCTTCCACATGGCGCCGGTCGGCGTCTTCTTCGGCGACGGCGACGACGCCGACGGCGCGACCAGGGCGAAGCCGGGCGAGCGGGTGGCCGACCCCTACTTCGGCGGCGCGGGCCCCGACCGCAAGGCGTGCAACGAGTGCGGCGAATGCATGACCGGCTGCCGCCACGGTGCGAAGAACACCCTCAACGAGAACTACCTCCACCTCGCCGAGAAGGCGGGCGCCGTCGTGCATCCCATGACGACGGCCGTCTCGGTCACCGAGGACTCGCGCGGCGGATTCGCGATCGCCACCCTCCCCACCGACCGCCGGAAGAAGGGGACGGGCCGCACCTTCACGGCCCGCCGGGTCGTCCTGGCCGCCGGCACCTACGGCACCCAGACCCTGCTGCACCGCATGAAGGCCAACGGGCAGCTTCCGCACCTGTCCGACAGGCTCGGCGAGCTGACCCGCACCAACTCCGAGGCCCTGGTCGGCGCACAGACCGACGACCGGCGCTACCGCAGGGCCACCGGCGAGTCGCGGGCCGACTTCACACGCGGTGTCGCCATCACGTCCTCGATCCACCCGGACGCCAACACCCACATCGAGCCGGTCCGTTACGGCAAGGGATCCAACTCGATGGGCGGCCTGTCCATCCTCCAGGTCCCGTACGCCGGGCAGTCCGCCTCGGGCGCGTCCCGTGTCCTGGGCTTCCTGGGCCACGCGGTCAGGCATCCTTCGCTGGCCCTGCGCTCCCTGTCCAAACGACGCTGGTCGGAGCGGACCATCATCGGCCTGGTGATGCAGTCGCTGGACAACTCCCTGACGACCCACCTGAAACCGACGGGCGTCGGCAAGGGCCTGCTCACCGCCCACCAGGGCCACGGCTCGCCCAACCCCAAGCAGATCAGGGCCGCGACGGAGGGCGCTTCGGCCCTCGCGGCCGAGATCAACGGCTTCGCCGGCTCCAACGTCGGCGAGTTGATGGGCACCCCGCTCACCGCGCACTTCCTGGGCGGCTGCCCGATCGGCGCCTCCCGGGAGAGCGGCGTCATCGACCCGTACCACCGGCTCTACGGCCACCCCGGCATCTCGGTCGTCGACGGCGCCGCGATCTCGGCGAACCTGGGCGTCAACCCGTCCCTGACCATCACGGCACAGGCCGAGCGGGCGATGTCGTACTGGCCGAACAGGGGCGAGAGCGACCCGCGCCCGGCCCAGGGAACGGCGTACGAGCGCCTGGCCGCCGTCGAGCCCAGGTCCCCGGCGGTCCCGGCGGAGGCCTTCGGGGCGCTGCGGCTTCCGTTCCTGGGGATACCGACGGTGCCTCCGAAGAAGTAGCGGAAGCGGTCACCCGCACGGAACACACGGGCACCTGCACGGAACACACGGGCACCCGCACGGAACACGCAGAAGGACCTGCGCCCCCCTCCGAGCGCAGGTCCTTCCCGTCTTGAGGCGGGCCGTGCCGGCCCCGCCGGTTACGCCTCGGCGCCGGTCTTACGGCGCCGCATCGCGAACACCGCGCCGCCACCGAGGACGACGGCGAGTCCGCCGACGAGCCCGATCGTCGGCAGCGCGGAGCTGGAGCCGGTCTCGGCGAGGCTGCCGGTGACCTGCGGCGTGTCGCTCGACGGCTTGTCCACGCTGACGGGAGCCTTGCCGCCTTCCTGCGGCTTGGTGCCCTCCGTGTCCGTGCCGGCGGCCACGATCTGGAACTTGTAGGCGACGTCACCGAAGCCGGTGCACTCGCCGTCCGCGTCACCGTAGATGGTGGCGCCGAGGGTGAAGCCGGCGCCGACGGGGGCGGAGGCCTTCACGTTGATCCGCATCGGGATGTGGACCTCGTAGTCGGGCGCCAGCTCGTCGGTGTAACCGATGTAGCCGACCGCGTAGCCGATGTCGTTGAGGTCCTCCCAGACCTTGTCGCCGGGGTTCCAGGCCTGGAGGCTGACCTTCTTGCTCTCGAACAGTTTCTCGCCGTTCCGGTCGGCGGACGCGCCGGCCAGGTACTCGAGGTTCTGGAGCGTGGAGTCGGAGTTGTTGGCCACGTTCAGCGAGAACTTGTGCCAGCCGGTGCCCACCGCGATCTTGCCGGGCAGGCCCGCGATGTTGACGTCGACCTTGGTGTCCTCGCACACGGACGGCTCGGGGTCCGGGGTCTTCGTCTCCTCGGGAGCGGAGGTGCTCGGCGACGGGTCCGCGGTCGCGGTCGCGCTCGTCTCCGACTGGCTGGGAGTGGGAGTGCCCTCGCCGGCCGTCTCGCTCGCGGACGTGCTCACCGAGGCGCTCGGAGCGGTCGTGGTCTCGCTCGTCGACTCGCTCTGGGACGGGGACGCCCCGGTGGACGGGTCCGTGGTCGGTTCGCCCGTGGAAGTGCTGCTGGACGTGGCGGTCGGGGACGGTGACGCGTCACCGTCCGCGTAGGCGGCCGGGGAGGCGAGCAGCGCGACCGGGGTGATCACTGCCGTGGCGGCCGCTGCCGCCATGGCGCGACGAAGCTTCATGAAGACCTCAGGTGGTCCGGGCGTACCGCGTGCGGCGATACGGGAGAGTCAGGGAGGCCTCCGCGTGTGGGGCGCGGGTGTGGCCCTTGGTTCGGTCCGTACGCCTGTTTGATCAGTGAAACCTGTGAATGGTTGCCCCCGAACTCACAGAACCTTTATGTGGCCTGCGTCACTCCGACAGGCGGGGCAGGCGGGGCAGGCGGGGCAGGCGGGGCAGGAGCCGGCATGGCGAAGGGCCCCGCGGGATGTGCGCCGCGGGGCCCTTCCTCAGCCAGCACCGGCGTCAGGGCGTCGCCGGTGCCTCGGAAGCGGCGCCGGGGGGTTGCGCCGCCAGCTTCGAATGGCAATGCAGTTGAGTGGGCCGAGGGGGACTAGGCCGCCCCGTCGGCCGGCCCCGGGCGTCCCCGGAGCCGGCCGTTCTCTAGGGTGACCGGGCTGCTGTCCCCTGCCGTCCGGTCACTTTCCTGGAGCGAGGTCCCACGACGTACGGCACGGCCGTCCGTCTCATCGCTCCAGCGAGCCACGCGTGGTTCTTTCGGGCCCGCACCTGGCTGACACGGACACCGGGACCAACGATGCCGCTCGCCTCCTGGTCACGCGCCGTACGGGTGAGAAGGCGCCCGAACTGACCTACGACACTCAGACGCGTCCCCGGCACAGCTCCAGCGTCGTCATCGCCAGCGCCGTACCCGGCCGGCCCAGCGCCTGGCGGTAGTGGTCGAGGACCTCCATCTCGCGGGAGAGGTTCACGCGCCGGCCGCCGGAGGCGATGCGCGCCTCTTGGATGACGGCCGAGACGGCCATCCGTTCCTGGATCAGCCCGATGATCCGGTCGTCGAGGGCGTCGATGCGTTCACGAGCGCCGGTGATCACACCGGCGGCCTCGGCAGTGCGGGCGCCGGTCTTTTCCGCCGCGGTGCTCGTGCCCGCCGCGGTGCTCGTGCCCGCCGCGGTGCTCGTGTCGGCCGTGGTGCTCTTGTCTGCTGCTGCGGTGACGGTCATGTCGGTGGCTCCTCGTCGAAGGACGGTGGTGCCCCCGGAGCGACAGGACCCGGAAACGCCAGACGCCCCGGGCCTTGTCGGCCCGGGGCGCCTGGGAAGTCGCTTGTCAGTTGCTCAAGCAGCACGACCATGGCAGCCGGTGGGCCGGTTGCCATAGGTAAAGACGAAGGTCTGGTGCGTGAGCATGGGCTCAGTATGCCCCGGGGACGGACGGTGTCCAAGCCGGTTCGCATGGTGAGACGTGGAGGCGGGGTGACCGTGGTGCCGTGGCCGGGGCGGGGCCACCTGCCCGTCTCGGTAGAATCGGCAGTACAAGACCCCCGCCCGACCGCCGGAAGGCACCCCGTGTCATCAGCGACTCCCGCTGCCGCCGCCCCCGACACCGTCCTGGTCGTCGACTTCGGCGCGCAGTACGCCCAGCTCATCGCCCGCCGTGTCCGCGAGGCGCGGGTCTACAGCGAGATCGTGCCGAGCTCCATGCCGGTCGCGGAGATGCTCGCCAAGAACCCGGCGGCCATCGTTCTCTCCGGCGGCCCATCGTCGGTGTACGAGCCCGGCGCCCCGACCGTCGACCGCGCCCTGTTCGAGGCCGGCGTCCCCGTCTTCGGCATGTGCTACGGCTTCCAGCTGATGGCGCAGACCCTCGGCGGCACCGTCGACAACTCCGGCGCCCGTGAGTACGGCCGCACCGAACTGTCGGTCTCCAAGCCGTCCTCCACCCTCTTCGAGGGCACGCCGGCCGAGCAGGCCGTGTGGATGTCCCACGGCGACGCCTGCTCCGCCGCCCCCGAGGGCTTCACCGTCACCGGCTCCACGGACGTCGTCCCGGTCGCCGCCTTCGAGAACGACGAGAAGAAGCTCTACGGAGTCCAGTACCACCCCGAGGTGATGCACTCCACGCACGGGCAGCAGGTGCTGGAGCACTTCCTGTACCGGGGCGCGGGCCTGCGCCCGGACTGGACCACGGGCAACGTCATCGAGGAGCAGGTCGCGGCGATCCGCGAGCAGGTCGGCGACAGGCGCGCCATCTGCGGCCTGTCCGGCGGCGTGGACTCCGCCGTCGCCGCCGCCCTCGTCCAGAAGGCCATCGGCTCCCAGCTGACCTGTGTCTACGTCGACCACGGCCTGATGCGCAAGGGTGAGACCGAGCAGGTCGAGAAGGACTTCGTCGCCGCGACCGGCGTGCAGCTGAAGGTCGTGGACGCGAGCGAGCGGTTCCTGAACGCGCTGGCCGGTGTCTCCGACCCGGAGCAGAAGCGGAAGATCATCGGCCGCGAGTTCATCCGCGTCTTCGAGCAGGCCCAGGCCGAGATCATCGCCGACGAGGGCCCCGCCGTGGAGTTCCTCGTCCAGGGCACGCTCTACCCGGACGTCGTCGAGTCCGGCGGCGGCACCGGCGCGGCGAACATCAAGTCCCACCACAACGTCGGCGGGCTCCCCGAGGACCTCGAGTTCCAGCTCATCGAGCCGCTGCGTCAGCTGTTCAAGGACGAGGTCCGGATGGTCGGCCAGGAGCTCGGTCTGCCGGACGAGATCGTCCAGCGCCAGCCCTTCCCGGGGCCGGGCCTGGGCATCCGCATCGTCGGCGAGGTCACCAAGGAGCGGCTCGACCTGCTCCGCGAGGCCGACGCGATCGCCCGCGAGGAGCTGACCGAGGCCGGCCTCGACCGTGATATCTGGCAGTGCCCCGTGGTACTGCTCGCGGACGTCCGCTCCGTCGGCGTCCAGGGCGACGGCCGCACCTACGGCCACCCGATCGTGCTGCGGCCCGTCTCCTCCGAGGACGCGATGACGGCCGACTGGTCCCGGCTGCCGTACGACGTGCTCTCCAAGATCTCGACACGGATCACCAACGAGGTCAAGGACGTCAACCGGGTCGTCCTCGACGTGACCTCGAAGCCCCCGGGGACGATCGAGTGGGAGTGATCCCCGGCCCTATGCGCGCCTGACCGTGCGCAGGGACTCCCCGGGCTGCCAGACCTGGACGACCAGGCAGGCGTCCTCGACGCAGGTCCGCACGATCTCCGTCAGCTCGGTACGGAAGAGGTGGAACGGCTCCGGCGGTTCCACCTCTTTCACGTAGGCGGCCCGCCTCTCGGGGTCCTCGACCTCGATCGCCCGGCCGCCGATCCGCACGTCGCCACCGCCCATACCGGTGCCGTCGCCAGGATTCGCCTGCAACGCGAACCGCGGGTCACGGCGCAGGTCGAGCGCCTTCAGCGAGCCCGGCATCATGCCGAGCCACAGCTCGCCGCCCAGGAAACGCACCTCCAGCCCGGTGGTGCGGGGCGAGCCGTCCTTGCGCAGGGTGGCGAGCGTGTGGTGGGTGTACGCGCCGAAGCGCGCCTCGACGGTGGCGGCCAGCGCGGGTTCGACGGCGGCGAACTCGGCCCAGTTGGCGTCGGTGCTCGATGTCATACACCCGAGTGTGGACCCCAAACCCGACACCTTCTGTCGGGTATGAAGTCAGCAAATCCGAAACTCCGAAAATCAGAAACTCCGGAGCACGGCCGCCTTGGTCGTGGCGAACTCCGCGTCCGTGAGCACGCCACTGCGATGCAGGTCGCCCAGCTCGCGCAGTCGGCGCAACAGGACGTCGTGATGATCGGCCGGGGTCGGTACGGCTGGTGGTGGTGAGCCCGCCGCGCGCGGCGGGTAGGCCGTGTGCGTGTGCGTACGGGCCGACGGGTGCGGCAGCCGGGCCGTGACCGCCGTGGCGATCAGCGCGGTGAGCAGGTCGCGGCGGGTGCTGCCCCACAGATCCAGCGCGTACGGGTCCTTCTCCGGCAGCAGCGCGGCGAACGCCGTCTCCCGGGTCACGAACCGCAGAAAACCGTCCTTCGCCCCCGAGTTGGGCAGCCACTCGACCTTCGTCAGATCGCCGACGTCGATGATCCGCGGGCCGGTGGCGCGCTTGACGCGATCGGAGGTGTCGGCCCAGTCGATCCGCACCTGGGCGCCGTCGAAGGAGACCGTGCCGTCCGAGGAACGCGCCGAGACCGGCACCGGCGGCCCGGGCAGCAGGTAGGCCTTTGTGGGCTCTCTGGGGATCTGGTCGAGTAGCAGCGCGTGGCGGATCTCCTCGGCGATGTACTCGGCGACCCCGCAGCGGTCGGTCTCCACCGTCAGCCGGTAGGGGTCCGCCGCGTCGGGCAACCGGCCGCCGGTCGCCTGGAGGAGGGGGTCTGCGCCCTCGCGCAGCCGCAGCCGCAGCCGCCCGCGTCTGCGTTCCGGTTCGAGGGCGACGCCCGTGACCGCCTCCAGCGGCACCGAGACCTCTCCGTACGTCTGCCGGAACAGTGACACCGAGCGGTGCCGACCCGGCGTGATCCGGACCGTACTGCCGTCGAACGCCCAGGTCCCGTCGCGCTGGATGATCTCGGCCATAAGGGAATTCTCGCAGTCGGGTCAACATGGCGGTCCGCGTGTCACCCGCGCTGAGCAGAGCGGACCGGGGGCGGCAGGCGCGCAGGGGGTGGTGTACGGCACAATTCGCTTTCGTCCCATGGGACTTACGGGTGCTGCCGCAGGTGGTTCCTTGGTTGTCGTTGCTGGATTTTCGCAGGGCTGCGGGAAGGCGGGCGTCGGTCGTGGCGGTGCAGGAGGCGAGACGCGGGAGCGGCTCGGACAAAGGCGCGTACGAGGCGGCGCACGGGGGCGGCTGCACCTGCGGGGACTGCCCGCACGGCGCCCGTGAGGGGCACCGCCGGGCGGTCGCCGCGTTCCTGCTCAGGCGGGACGAGTTCGCCGCCGGGCAAGGGCTGCCGGCCGCGGTGGCCCACTCGGCGTCCGCCTCCCGGCAGTGGGTCTCGGAGGAGCTGACCCAGTCCGCGGGGCTCGTCGCCGAACGCGGACGCGCCGAGGGCCGGGCGTGGCTCGCGGGCCTGGGACGCCACACGGCGGCCTTGGTATGGGCCGCGGTCGTGCTGCTGCTCCTCGGGCAGTCGTTCACCGCCATCGGGGCCGGCTGGACGGCGGCGCGCACCGCCGGGCTCGCGGCGGCGCTGGTCGTGGCCGGTGCGCTGACGGCGGCGTCGTGGTTCCACCGGGCGCGGGGCGGGGCGCTGGCCCCGGTCATCGGCGAGGACAACCGCCTGTCCACCTCCCGGGCCGTCGCCGCGGTCTGGGTGCTCTTCGTCGCCTACGCGGTGCTCGTGCTGGCCGGGCAGCTGGCGGTGGCCTCGGGCAACGGCCGACGGGACGCGCTGATCTCCGGGCTCGAACTCGCGCGCGGCGCCGGTGCGGTGACCGTGCTCGCGGTGGTGTGCGGGATCGCGGTTCTGGTACGGCGGGTGGTCGGACTGCGGGTGCTGGGACAGCGGCTGCAGAAGGTACGTGCGGACCGGCCGCGCGCGGCCGACCTGCTGACGGACGACGCGGGACGTGGGTCCTTCGCCGACATCCAGTACGTGGTGATCAGCACCGTCGCCCTGGTGTTCGCGGCGGTACGGCTGGCCCGGCGCCCGGAACAACTGCCCGACCTGCCGTGGGGGCTGGCGGTCGTGGTGCTGGTCTCGGCGGCGACCTACCTGGCGGGGAAGTACGCGGAGGGCGGGCGCCCCGTGGTCCTCTCCGTGGTCCGGGCACGGGAGGCCGGTGACCTGGACGCCCCGATTCGCACCGGCGACGACATCGAGATCCGCGGCGCCGGCTTCGTACCACCGGGTGCCCAGGGTGCGGACCGGCTGTCCCGGATGGTCGTCCGCATCGGCGCGGTCAACGTCCACGTGCCCCTGGTCCCCGTGACGGGCGGCTTCAGCAACCCCTCGGACGACCTGTTGACGGTCCCGGTACCGGCGGATGTGGAACCGGGTCGGGTGGACGTCCAGGTGGTCACGAGCGCGGGTGTGGAAACCAACCGGTACGCCATCGACGTGACGGACTGACGCCCCGCCGCGTCCGCAGCCGACGACAGCCTCTCGAAACGGAAGCTTCCGATCGAAACGGAAGCCTCTCGAAACCGAACGGGAAGAAACCTGTCCAAGGAGGATTGAGCGAGGCCTCCGCGTCGTACGTATGGTCTGTTGAGGGGTCTCTGCACGCGCGGGCGAGAGGCGGCTGACAATGGTGACTCACGGTATGCGGACGGATGCGCACACCTCGCATCCGGGCGGCGGTGGGGACTGGCGGGACCACGCCACCCGGTACGCCCTCCTGCCACTACGGATCTTCTTGGGCGTCACCTTCATCTACGCGGGCCTGGACAAACTCACCGACAGCGCCTTCATGAAGGACGCGGGCGCCGGCTCAGTCGGCGACATGATGCGTACCGTCCGCGATTCCTCGGCCCTCCCCTCTCTGGTCGACCTGGCCCTGAAGAACCCCGCCGGCTTCGGCTACGCCATCGCCCTGGGTGAGCTGGCCGTCGGCATCGGAGCTCTGCTGGGTCTGCTGACCCGGCTGGCGGCGCTCGGTGGCGCGCTGATCTCGCTCAGCCTGTGGCTGACCGTCAGCTGGGCCTCCGACCCTTACTACTACGGCAATGATCTCGCCTACTTGATGGCCTGGACCCCGCTCGTCCTGGCGGGCGCTCCGCTGCTGTCCCTGGACGCCGCGCTTCGCTCCCGGCGACGACAGCGGATGGGCGGCGGATACCAGTAGGCTCCGCCGCGTCGACCGGCGGCCGTGCCGGTCCTGTCGGGCGGAGTCGGCGGAGTCGGTGGAGTCGGCGGAGTCGGCGGCCGGAGTGGTCACCGATGGCCGGCTCGGCGCACCCTCCGACGGCTCGGGGTGTCCTCCGAGGGTCCGTCGTGTAAACGCGTGAACTATTGCTGCCGAGTGTTCACGTCCCGCTCATTTGAGCGGCCGTCACCGCGCAGGGTCGGCCCACGGGTGCCGGCCGTCCGAGTCCGAGCACTGTCAGCTGTCACGCCGAGAGGTCCGCCCGGGGCCCACCCTCCTTCGCTGCGCGGAGCGTCCCATGGCGTCGGTGTACGGCCCGGGTGCAGACTCCGACCACTCCCGCGGTGCAGAGCCCGCCCACGACGACGGGGATCACCACGAACCACGGCGTGTCCCAGAGACCGCCCGCGTCGCCCGCGTAGATGACGCCCGCCAGGGTCAGGAAGAAGCCGGCGACCAGTCGGCCGGGCTGGAACCTATGACGTAGCACGGGTCACCTCCGCCTGTCCGACGCCGACCTGGAGGTCGAGGTCGAGCGTGCCGGCGTTCTTGCCGTCCGTGGTGGGGGACAGGGTGACCTCCTTGTGCTTGCCCGGTGCCACGTCCACGTCCTGGTTGTTGTCGCCGGGCAGCTGGATGTCGCCCACGCCCACCTGGACGCTCAGCCGCACGGTCACGTCCTGCGGCACGACGACCCGTATTCGGCCCAGGCTCACGTCGGCCCGGGTGGTCACCGTCTGTCCCTCGGCCAGGTCCAGCCCGGACAGGTCGAGTGTGCCGCTGCCGGCACCGATGTCGTACTGCTCGCGCACACCCGCCACCGTCGTGGGCTCCCAGGTGGTCCGGACCCACTCGGTGCCGACGTCCTTCGGCACGGCCGCCGTCCCGGCGAGCAGACCCGCCGTGATGACCGCCAGGAAGATCGAACCGGCTCCCGTGCGCCCGAGGAAGGCGCTGACCGCGATGCCGACGCCGAAGACGGCGAGCGCGCAGGCCAGGCCGGTCTGCAAACTGGTGCCGAGTGGCTGCTCGTCCCAGGTCAGCCGGGTGCCGAGGAAGCCCGCGAGCAGGGCGAGGAGGAAGACCCAGCCGCCGATTCCGCGAGGTCCGCGCGGCTGCGGGTGCCGCGGTCGCCGGTCGTCGCCGCCGGCGGCGGCGCGGTCGCCGCCCTGGACTCCGCGGCCGATGTTGACGGCCGCCGCGATGTCACGCTCCTCGGAGTCCGGTGGGCCCCACAGATATCCCGTCCCGCCGATGTGAGTGCCGTCCTTGACCATGGGGTCGCGCCACCAGGAGGGCCAGGTGAGCATGATCGGCGGCGCCTGGGCCTCGGGCGGGGCGTCGGCGACGGCCTGGGCGGAGAGGGGGTCGGGGGCGGGGGCTCTCCGCTGCCGGGACCAGTAGCCGGCGCCCGCGAGAAGGAGGGACAGGACGACGCCGAAGCTCAGCACCCCGCCGTTGTTCAGCATGGTCAGGAAGACCCCGCAGCCGACCAGGGCGAACAGCACGGCCGCCAGTGCGTGGCCGTCGACCCGGCCGGTCAGCAGCTTGCGCACCTCGTTCTCGTCATCGTCGTCGTAGGGGACGAAGAGCCAGGCGAAGCCGTAGAAGATGAGGCCGATGCCACCGGTCGCGGAGAGCACCGCGAGGGTGATCCGGAAGATGACCGGATCCATGTCGCACTGCCGTCCGAGGCCCGCGCACACCCCGGCGAGCGTCTTGTGCCGCCGGTCGCGCCGGAACTTGTGGGGCGGACCGGGGACATCGGGGCCTGCGGGGACGCCCGCCCCGGCTGCGGCACCCGCGGCATCCGCGGCGGGCGCGGCATCCTGCGGCCCGGCGCCCCGTGATGGGCGCGGGCCGGGACCGGGTCCCGGACCCG
Organism: Streptomyces marokkonensis; assembly: GCF_039539045.1. NCBI lineage: Bacteria > Bacillati > Actinomycetota > Actinomycetes > Kitasatosporales > Streptomycetaceae > Streptomyces > Streptomyces marokkonensis. Next base: position 78,818 of record NZ_BAABCQ010000004.1, on the reverse strand, counting down.
TCGCGGCGTGCTCGTGATCTGTCATGAGTCCATGGTGACGGGCGCGGCGCCGTGACGGCAGTCGGTTCGACCCTGGTCGGACCCTGATATCGGCCCTGACATGACGCCGGGGGAGCGTTCGAAGCACCGGGCGCCCGAAGATCAGGGGAGTCTCGGGGACCGACCCTGATGCTCCGACTCCCACGGTCGTGTGACCATCAGTGTCATGCCGGAAGCCGCAGCAGCACCACTTCTTGAACAGCGGCCGCCGCGCAAGCTCTACCGCAGCAGCGACGGACGCTGGCTCGGTGGCGTGGCGCGGGGGCTCGCCGGGCACCTCGGGCTGCCCGTCATCTGGGTACGGTTCATCTTCGTAGGCCTGTTCATGGCCGACGGTCTCGGCGCGCTGCTGTACGCGGCCTTCTGGTTCTTCGTACCGCTGGGCGTCGGCGGCGTCGACGCCCAGCGGCCGCCGTCCCTCGTCACCTCCGAGACCTCGCCGGACGGCCGCCGCAGACTCGTCACCCGCAAGCCCGACAGGGGCCAGATCGTCGCCCTGCTCCTCATGGTCGTCATCGCCCTGGTCTTCGTGGGGAACGTCGACCTCGGTGGCGGAGCCAAGGCCTACCTCTGGCCGACGGTGCTCGTCGGCGCGGGCGTCGCCCTCGTCTGGCGCCAGGCGGACAACGCCCGCCGGGCCCGCTGGGCCGAGGTGGGGCGCCATCGGCGCACCGTCACCCTGCTGCGCTCCGTGGCCGGCGTCCTGCTGGTGACGGCCGGTGTCACCGGCATCTTCGTCCTGCAGGGGTCCGCCGCCCACCTCGGCTCCGTTCTCCAGGCGGCCCTCGCCGTCCTCGTCGGCATAACGCTCCTCGCCGGCCCCTACCTGGTGCGGATGACGCAGGACCTCTCGGAGGAGCGGCTGATGCGCATCCGGGCGCAGGAGCGCGCCGAGGTCGCCGCCCACGTCCACGACTCGGTGCTGCACACCCTGACGTTGATCCAACGCAACGCGGAGAGCGCGAGCGAGGTGCGCCGCCTCGCCCGGGCCCAGGAGCGCGACCTGCGCGCCTGGCTCTACAAGCCCGAGGGCAACGGCAAGGACGAGGACGACGAGCCCACCACGCTCGCCGAGGCCGTGAAGCGCAATGCCGCGGAGGTGGAGGACAAGCACGGCGTTCCCATCGAGGTCGTGGTCGTCGGCGACTGCCCCCTCGACGAGAGAATCGCCGCACAGATGCAGGCCGGACGCGAGGCGATGGTGAACGCCGCCAAGTACGGTGGCGAGGGCGGCGCCGTTCAGGTCTTCGCCGAAGTCGAGGGCAGGACGGTCTTCGTGTCCGTCCGGGACCGAGGCCCCGGCTTCGACCTCGAATCGATACCCGCCGACCGGATGGGTGTCAGAGAATCGATCGTCGGCCGCATGGAACGCAACGGCGGCACGGCGCGGCTGCGCGCGGTGCCGGACGGCGGCACCGAGGTCGAGCTGGAGATGGAGAGGGCGGAGAAGACGTCATGAGCGACCCGACCGAGGCGAACGGAAACACGGGAGCGGGCGAGGCGGCCCAGCCCGCACAGCCGGCGAACGGCGGCGCGGCGGAGCGTCACGTACGCGTGGTGCTCGTCGACGACCACCGCATGTTCCGCACCGGCGTCCAGGCCGAGATAGGCCAGACCACCGAGACCGGCGTCGAGGTCGTCGGCGAGGCCGCCGACGTCGACCAGGCCGTCACGGTCATCACCGCGACCCGTCCGGAGGTGGTCCTCCTCGACGTACACCTCCCGGGCGGCGGCGGTGTCGAAGTCCTGCGCCGCTGCGCCCCCTTGATGAGTGACGCGGAGCAGCCCGTCCGCTTTCTCGCCCTGTCCGTCTCGGACGCGGCGGAGGACGTGATCGGCGTGATCCGTGGCGGCGCCCGCGGCTACGTGACCAAGACGATCACGGGCACGGACCTGGTGAACTCCGTCTTCCGCGTCCAGGAGGGCGACGCCGTCTTCTCCCCGCGCCTGGCCGGTTTCGTCCTCGACGCGTTCGCCTCCACCGACGCCCCGCCGGTCGACGAGGACATGGACCGACTCACCCAGCGCGAGCGCGAGGTGCTGCGCCTGATCGCCCGCGGTTACGCGTACAAGGAGATCGCCAAGCAGCTGTACATCTCGGTCAAGACGGTCGAGTCCCACGTCTCGGCGGTCCTCCGCAAGCTCCAGCTGTCCAACCGCCACGAGCTGACACGGTGGGCTACGGCGCGGCGGCTGGTGTGAGCACGCGGGGTGGCCGGGCGGAGGGGGTGCGCCGGTAGAGACTCCCCCTGACGTGGCCCCAGCAGCGTGTGATCATGCGTGCATGGCGTCTGGGCGGATCATCTTCCTCAACGGTACCTCCAGTTCGGGAAAGTCGAGCATCGCTCGGGAGCTTCTGGCGATCCTGGACGACGGCGTCTTCTTTCACATGGCGGTCGACACCTTCAACGCGATGCGGAGCAAGCGAGACCTCGGGGCCGACGAGCTCGATGCCGCGTTGCGGCGGACCCGGATGGGCCTTCACCGCTCGATCGCGGCCATGGCCGAGGCGGGCAACGACATCGTGGTCGACCATGTGCTGAGTGAGCCGTGGCGGCTGCTCGACTGTCTGACGTTGTTGCCGGCCGAGGACGTACTGTTCGTCGGTGTGCGTTGCCCGCTGGACGAGTTGACCCGACGCGAGCTCGCCCGGGGTGACCGCCCGTCGGGCCTTGTCGCCCACCAGTACGAGCGTGTGCACAGCCACGGTGACTACGACCTGGAGTGCGACACGGGCACGGCGAGCCCGCGTGAGTGCGCGCAGCGGATCAGGGATTTCCTCCCACACCGCCCCACCCCCACCGCCTTCACCCGGCTCCGCCTGAGACACGTCGGCTCGCCTCCTCGCTGACCCCAGGCACGCGTGACATCTCGAACCACACCTCCTTGCCGATGCCGCAGTCCCTTCCCTCCGCGCCCCAGTCGTCCGTCAGGGCCACCACCAGCGCCAGGCCTCGGCCCGACACGTCGTCCGGGCAGGCCGTGGCGGGTGTCGGGAGTGTGGCGTCGGCGTCCGTCACCGTGACGCGGAGGCGGTCGTCCGTGAGCAGGCAGCGGGCCCGGATCTCGCGGCCGGCCGGGACCCGGGCGTGGCGGTACGCGTTCGTCATCAGCTCGCTCAGGAGAAGCTCCGCCGTGTCCGTCATGTCCTGCGGCAGCTCCCAGGAGGCCGCCTGATCGCGGAACAGCGCGTGTGCCCGGCCCACGCTGCGCGCGTGACGCGGTAGCCGCCACCCGATGTCCTTCGGTGTCGTCGTAGGCAGTGGCGGCCACGGGGTCTGCATGCGCTGTTCATCCCTTGCGTCGATGTTTGGTGGTTGGCGAGATCACCGTCCCGGCTCGCGCGTAGCCTCACGAGTGACGGAGCGGGTACAGCGAGTGCCTGTACCCTGCGTGGCCCGGCGGAGGTACGCGTGTCGACCGAGGTGAACTCCCAGCCACCGATCGCGTGGCGGTACTGCGGCAGCCAGATCAAGATGTGGCGTGCGGGGGCCGGCGTCGGCCGCGATGCGCTGGCCAAGGAAGCCGGTTACGACTACGAGTACGTCAAGTCGATGGAGAACGGCCGCCGTCGGCCCACGCTGCGGCTGTTGCAGATCGCGGATCAGGTGTGCGGGGCCGGCGGGAAGCTGGTTGCCGCGCAGGAGTATCTGAAGCCGGAGCCGTTCCCGACCTTCTCGCAGGACTTCATCCGGTACGAGTCCGAGGCCATCTCGCTCAGCACCTACGAGCCACTGCTCATCCCTGGGCTCCTGCAGACAGAAGATACGGCCCGATCGCTACTTAAAGCTCACTGGCCCCCGCTGGATGACGAGACCGTTGAAGAGCGCGTGACGGCGCGACTCAAGCGCCAAGACCTACTGACGAAGCAGACCAGATCCTTCAGCTTCGTGATCGGCGAGTCTGCGCTGCGCAACAAGGTTGGAGGAGCCGAAGCGCACTCAAGTCAGCTGCGCCACCTGTTGACCGTGTCGCAGCAACGGAATGTCACGGTGCAGGTGCTTCCCGTCGTTGGCGCACATCCTGGCCTCAACGGGCCACTTGTCTTGTTGGAGACCCCGGAGCACGAGCATGTTGGGTATGAGGAGGGACAGACGGCTGGCGTCCTGTATTCGGATCCGAATCGCGTCAGTATCGCCACGCAGCGCCATGCGATGATCCTTCGACTGGCGTTGAGTCTTTCGGAGTCCGCGCCATTCATCGGCAAGGTGGCGGAGGGGCAATGAACAGGGACCTGCGGTGGTTCAAGTCCACGTACAGCGGTACCGAGGGTGGTAACTGCCTCGAAGTAGCCCTCGACTGGCGTAAGTCCGGCCACAGCGACAGCCAGGGTGGCAGCTGCGTCGAAGTCGCCCCATGCCCCCACACCATCCACGTCCGGGACTCGAAGCTCGGGCCCCGGAGCCCCCGGTTTTCCGTCGACGGAGCGGCCTGGGGTGCCTTCGTCGCGTACGCGCGTACCGGCGCTTGAGCTTCGAGGGGCGAGGCTCGGGAGTCGAGCGGCGTTTGTGAGGAATGGTGGTGGGGTTCAACCCACCCACCGCCCACCCTCCCGGCGGCGAAGGGCCGTTCGTCAAGCCGGGGTGACTTTTCGTGATCGGGTTGCGACGCACTGTCGCCACCCTCTAGCGTTCCCGGCAACAAACAACCCCGGTCGGGTGTTACCAGCACCCGCCGGGGTCTCACCTCAAGATCGAAAGCTAAGGAACCGATCTCGTGGCTTACCAAGACTCTAACGCCGCCCTGCCCGCACCCGCGCTCATCCCATGGCCAATCCCGGCTACGGCAAGCGCACCGCCCCGGTCGAGCCCGGCGCCGCCTTCCGGCCCGTCGACTTCTCGCACCTTCCCGCCCGCGAGGCCTACATCGCCGCCTACGTGCACCGGCTGCCGGAGGGCGCCGCGATGGACGTGAAGAGCCTCGCCAAGGCGCTCCCGCTGTACGGACAGCAGGCCGTCCGCAGCGCGCTCAACTTCCTCTCCCGCGCCGGGCATCTGCACCGTGTGCGGGGCCTCGCCGCGAACGGCGACGGCGGCACGCGCTGGGTGTTCCGTACGTTCTGGTCCAGCACCGCGCGGGACAACGCCTGGTGGGCACGCCTCCTGGGTGGTGACGTCACCGTGGACGTCGCGACGCCGGTCGACGGCACGGGTGAGGCCACCCCACCGAGTGAGCCCGCGCCCGCGCCCGTACCTCTCACCCCCGAAACGCACCGCTCCACCGCCTACCGCACCCTCGCCCGGCTCGGGCGGGTCGAACCGCGCCTCGCCCTGTCCGACGCCGACTGCAACGACCTCGCCGACCTGGTCGTCCCCTGGCTGGAACGGGGAGCCAGTTCCGTCTCGCTGATGCAGGCCCTCACCTGCGGCCTGCCCGACGTCGTGCACTCGCCGCGCGGGCTTGTGGGCCGTCGGCTGCGGGACAAGTTGCCGCCCGTGCCGACGCCCGCCACGGGACCGGACTCGACGCCCGGCGTCCCCGAGCCCCGCCTCCTCGGTCGCCTCATGCCGGAGTGCACCGAGTGCGGCGTACCGGGGCGGCCCGCCGCCTTCGACGGTGGGCTGTGCCAGGGATGCCGTACCGTCGCGCCGCGTGGCGACGCCCGGTACGTCGTCGAGAAGGCTCCGCCCGTCGCCGCGTCCCGTGCCGTCGCGCTTGCCCGCGAGGCGGCGCTGGCGGCCCGTGACCGCCGTCGCCAAGCCGTCACTGTCACACCACCCGCGTAGCCCCCGCGAACGGCATCACGTCGAGCGGGGCGACGCGGACCGGGGCCGACGGGTTCGGGGCGTGGATCATGCGGCCGTCGCCGATGTAGATGCCGACGTGACTGATGCCCGAGTAGAAGAAGACCAGGTCCCCCGGACGCAGTTCGGACCGTGAGACACGGCGACCCGCGTCGATCTGGGCGTAGGTCGTGCGGGGCAGGGAGACGCCGGCCGCGCGGTAGGCGGCCTGGATGAGGCCCGAGCAGTCGAAGGCGTCGGGGCCGGTCGCGCCCCACACGTAGGGGCTGCCGATCTTCTGGTGGGCGTAGGCGACGGCCGCCGCCGCACGGGCGTTGGGCGCCTGGGAAGAAGAGGCGGCCGGGGCGTCGCGGTCGGCCTCCGAGGAGCGTGAGGCGCGGTCGTTCGTGCCGTGGGCGAGGCCGGCGCGTTCCTCGGCGGTCAGCCGGGACAGGAGGCGGCGGGCCGTCTCCAGCTTGCCGGTGACGGTCTCGCGGTGGCTTTTCAGTTCGGCCCGGCGGGACGTCAGTGAGGTCACCTCGATACGGGCGGCTCCGCGCAGCTGCTCGATCTCCCGGAGTTCCTTGCGTACCCGGCCGACGGCGGCCGTCTGCCGGCTGCCCACCCGCTCGACGAACGCGGCGTCGGCGAGATACCGGTCGGGGTCGGCGGAGAGTGCGAGTTGCAGGGCCGGGTCGAGGCCGCCGCTGCGGTACTGGGCCGCCGCGACCGAGCCCAGCGCCTCGCGTGCCGAGTTCAGCCGGCCCTCCTTGCGGGCCGCCTCGTCGCGCAGTTCCTCAAGGCGCTGCTCGGCGGCGTCCGCCCTTTCCTTCGCGCCGTTGTACTTCTCGGTGGCGATCTCCGCCTCCCGGTAGAGCTTGTCCACCTTGGCCTTGACCTGTGTAGCGGTGGGCTTCGGGTCGGCGTGCCCGGTCCCGCCGCCCAGGGCCGTGGCGGTGGCCGCGCCCGCGAGGGTGATCGTGACCGCCGTACGGACTCTCCCGCCGCCCATCGCGCGCTGTCGCGGCCTGCGGTGCGTTCCCACCTGCGATCCACGTCCTTCCGTACGGCTCGATTCCGGTTGCCTGCGGGAGGACGCTAGGCGCGCCGGTAACGGCCGGGTGGCGGGATGCGCGGAAGTGGCGGTACTGGATCGACCGGCGACCGTAAGTGAGCAGAGGGTCGATTCACGACTGTCGTCTTCACGCTGAGTGATGACCGATGTGACGGAACGGGGGTAGTTGAGAGGTGTGAGGTGTTACGGGGTGCCTGTGCGTGCCGAGGGAAGTGCGGGCGTCCTCGCGGGCGGGCCGGTGTCGGAGGGTGTCCGGGGCCCTGATTAGGCTCCGGCCTCATGGACGTACTCATCCACATCTTCGTCGGTCTGCACATCATCGGCATCGCGTCGCTCCTCGGAGGCTTCCTGACCCAGATGAAGGCGATGGGCCAGGGCACGGCCCGTTTCGTTCCGGCGATGCTGCACGGCGCGCTGACGATGCTGGTCACCGGCGTCATCCTGATCGGCCTCAACCAGGCCGACGACCAGTCCGTCGACAACGTGAAGATGGGCGTGAAGCTCGCCGTACTGATCGTGATCCTCGGTCTGGTCTACGTGAAGCGCGACGACGAGAAGGTGGAGAAGCCGCTGTTCGGGCTGGTGGGCCTGCTGACCGTGGTGAACATCTTCATCGCCGTGCTGTGGACCTGAGGGCGGCGGTGCCCATGTCCGGGGCCGGGGACCGGAGCCCCGCCCTGGCCTGGGCGACCGCCCCGGTCGCGACCACCAGCCACGCGGCCACCGAGATCCACAGCAGGGCCTGGCCCGGTGCTTCCAGCCACGGGACGTCGATGACGGCGGCGACGGACAGCGTCGCCGCCGCCGTCATGCCGAGCGGGAAGACGGTCGACCAGCGGCGTACGTCGTAACGGATCCGGGGCCACGCGATCTCGGCGGCGAGGAGCGCCGCGTACCAGGCGAGGTCGAGGGCGAGCAGGAAGACGGTCACGTCGTGGAGGACGGCGTAGTCGTCGTCGTTCCACAGGTACATGCCAGTCCCGGCCGCCGCGAGCAGCTTGGCACCCGCGAGCGCCGAGATGGCGAGCGCGCCGCCCGCCACCCAGTGGTCGCCGCTGCCCCGGGCCACCTGCCGCAGATCGAAGCGGAACAGCGCGATCAGGTAGAGCACGATGCCCAGCCAGAAGGGCACCAGCGACGCGTGCGCCAGCCAGGGCGTCGTGGTCGCCGCTGCCAGCGTGGCGCCGAGTACGGCGAGGCCCTCCGTGGCCACGCAGCCCAGGAACACGGCGCCCGGCATCCTGCGCCCCCAGTGCCGTACGACCAGGAGCAGCAGCACCGGCCACAGCAGTGCCGCCAGGGCCAGCAGGGCCGCCGCCAGGAGCGGCCGGTCGAGCAGGGAGAAGCGGGTGCCGAGCACGGTGGTGGCGGCGACGGCGGTCAGCGCGCCCGGCGTCCCCGCCCGCGTCAGCCACTGCGCGCGCTCGACCAGCAGCAGGTAGACGAAGTTCGCCGCCAGCGTCAGCCAGGCGGCGCAGGCCAGGACCAGGGCGATCCGGGACAGGATCTCGTGGCCCGTCAGGTGCAGGGCGACCGACACGATGCCGGTCGCCATCACCGCGGCCCCGGCCGCCGGCGGGCGCTGCGCCCACCAGGCGCGCAGCGGGTAGGGGGAGGTGGGAGAGGTGCCGGATGACATGTGCCCGATGCTAGAGAGCGGCGGGGGTCAGGCCGGGCGCACCACGCTGTGGATCGACGACTCGCCGTCGTAGAAGACCGACTCCTCGCGGACGTACGCGCCCGGCTTCGGCGCGTGGATCATCATGCCGTCGCCGATGTAGAGGCCGACGTGGGTCACGTCGTCGTAGAAGAAGACCAGGTCACCGGGTTGGGCCTGGGAGATCGGGACCGTCGTGCCGGTCTCGACCTGGTCGTAGGTCGTGCGCGGCAGGGTCACGCCCGCGGCCTTCCAGGCGGCCTGGGTGAGGCCCGAGCAGTCGTAGGAGCCGGGGCCCGTGGCGCCCCAGACGTACGGCTTGCCGATCTGGGCGCGGGCGAAGGCGAGCGCCTTCTCGGCCTTGGTGCCGTACGAGGAGTCCGGGGTGGAGGAGTCCGATGCGGTGGACCCGGACGATCCGGTACCGGTCTCGCCGGAGGAACCCGTGGAACCGGAACCGGAACCGGAAGCACTCTCCTGCTGGGCGGCCTCCTGCTGGGCCGCCTGTTCCCGTTCCTGCCGTTCCCGTTCCTGCCGTTTCCGCTCCTCGGCCTGCTGCTTCGCCAGTTCCGCGGCCTTGCGGTCGGCCTCCTCCTGCTTCTTCTTCTCGATCGCCGCGAGCCGGGCCTTCTCCTCGGCGGTCAGCCTCGACAGCAGTTCGCGCGCGGTGGCCAGCTTCTCCTGGACGGTGCTCTTGGCGGTCTTCAGGTCGTTCTGCGACTCGGTGAGCGTCTCGAGGCTCTGGGTGGCCTCCCGGCGCTTCTCCATGGTCTCGGACTGCTGTGTGACGTAGTCGTCGACCGCGGTCTTCTGGCGGCCGGTGAGGCGGCTCATCAGCTGGTTCTGGTCGAAGTAGTCCTGCGGCGAGTCCGCGAGCAGGAAGGTCGCGGTCTCCGGGACCGCGGCGCCCGTGCGGTACTGGGCAGAGGCGAAGGTCCCCAGCTCCTCGCGCGCCTCGTTGAGCTTCTGGGTGCGCCGGGCGACGTCGTCGAGGAGGGTGTCGACCTGCTTGCGCTGCTTGGAGGTCTTCTCCCTGGCCGCGTTGTACTTCTCGGTCGCCGAACCGGCCTGGCGGTAGAGTTCGTCGACCTTCTTCTCGACCTCTTCGAGGCTCGGCCTGTCGTCGTCCGTCGGCGCGGCGGTGGCCGTCTGGGACAGCAGGGCGACGGAGGTGAGGGCGGCGGTGGCCAGGACGGGGGCCCGTATGCCCGCGACGCGGGTACCCGTGGGACGCGACTTGCGGTGCGACGCCAAGGAGGCGACTCCTTCCAGGCTCCGCCTACCGGGTTGGCGGTGGGGGTCCCCCCGGCCTTTCGGGCTCTGGGGGAGGTTCGGGCGGTATTGCTCGGAAGGGTCGCCCTACGGCGGCCCGCCCCGTCGAGGGCGGTGGGCCGATTCATCCCAGAGGTTCTCGGTGGGTCCCCGGCTCCGGGCGCCGTGCGGGCACACCGGACTCGGCGGAGGCCGCGCGGCCCGGCGGGGTTCGCCGGAGGGAGGCGTGCGGCCTGCCCGCACCGTAGCCAACTCGTGTGGCGGCTGTGAAGGTTGGCGGGTGATATGCCCGATACATTTTCGTGACCTTCGGTTCGGGGTCACTCTTCGTGTCCCGGGCTGTCGCAGGGCGTGCCCGGTGGCCGAATGCCGGGCATTTTCCGGGGTGGCGGTGGGTTGTCGGTGGGGCGCCCTAGACTCGGAGAGCGATGAGCAGCCTCTTTGACGAAAGCTTCCTGGCGAGCCTCCAGACCCCCCGGGGTCACGAGGAGGAACCCCCGCCGCCACCCGAGGACGATCACGGACCGGAGCCGGTTCCGCATGATCTGTTCGGCGGGAAGTTCGACGTGCCGCCGGACCGGGACACCCACTACCGCGACGGCGCCCCACGCCCCGCGCTGGACGCCGCCGCGCTCCTGGAGGGGCTGAACGAGAACCAGCGCGCGGCCGTGGTGCACTCCGGCTCTCCGCTGCTCATCGTGGCCGGTGCCGGCTCCGGCAAGACCCGCGTGCTCACCCACCGCATCGCCCACCTGCTGGCCGAGCGGAGTGTCCACCCGGGCCAGATCCTCGCCATCACCTTCACGAACAAGGCCGCGGGCGAGATGAAGGAGCGCGTCGAGCAGCTCGTCGGCCCGCGCGCGAACGCGATGTGGGTGATGACCTTCCACAGCGCGTGCGTCCGCATCCTGCGCCGGGAGTCGAAGAGGCTGGGCTTCACGTCGTCCTTCTCGATCTACGACGCCGCCGACTCCAAGCGCCTGATGGCACTCGTCTGCCGCGACCTGGACCTGGATCCCAAGCGCTTCCCGCCCAAGTCCTTCAGCGCGAAGATCAGCAATCTCAAGAACGAGCTGATCGACGAGGAGGACTTCGCCGCCCGGGCCGCCGACGGCTTCGAGAAGACCGTCGCCCAGGCCTACGCCATGTACCAGTCGCGCCTGCGCGAGGCCAACGCCCTCGACTTCGACGACCTCATCATGACGACGGTCAATCTGCTCCGCGCCTTCCCGGACGTCGCCGAGCACTACCACCGCCGCTTCCGGCACGTCCTGGTCGACGAGTACCAGGACACCAACCACGCCCAGTACTCCCTGGTCCGTGAGCTCGTCGGCACGTCCGAGCACCCCGTCGACGTGCCGCCCGAGGTCGACGTGCCGCCCGCCGAGCTGTGCGTGGTGGGCGACGCCGACCAGTCGATCTACGCCTTCCGCGGCGCCACCATCCGCAACATCCTCCAGTTCGAGGAGGACTACCCGGACGCGACGACGATCCTCCTCGAGCAGAACTACCGCTCCACCCAGACGATCCTCACCGCCGCCAACGCGGTCATCGAGCGCAACGAGTCCCGCCGCCCCAAGAACCTGTGGACCAACCAGGGTGCCGGCTCGCAGATCACCGGGTACGTCGCCGACACCGAGCACGACGAGGCCCAGTTCGTCGCCGACGAGATAGACCGCCTCACGGACGCGGGCGAGGCGAAGGCCGGAGACGTCGCCGTCTTCTACCGGACCAACGCGCAGTCCCGTGTCTTCGAAGAGGTCTTCATCCGCGTCGGCCTGCCCTACAAGGTCGTCGGCGGCGTCCGCTTCTACGAGCGCAAGGAGGTCCGGGACGTCCTGGCCTACCTGCGGGTGCTGGCCAACCCCGAGGACTCGGTGCCGATGCGCCGCATCCTCAACGTCCCCAAGCGCGGCATCGGCGACCGCGCCGAAGCCATGATCGACGCCCTCTCCCAGCGCGAGAAGATCAGCTTCGCGCAGGCGCTCAGGCGGGTCGACGAGGCGTACGGCATGGCCGCGCGCTCGGCGAACGCGGTCAAGCGGTTCAACACGCTCATGGAGGACCTCCGTACGATCGTCGAGTCCGGAGCCGGACCGGCCACCGTGCTGGAGGCGATCCTCGAACGCACCGGCTACCTGGCCGAGTTGCAGGCCTCCACCGACCCGCAGGACGAGACCCGCATCGAGAACCTCCAGGAACTCGCGGCCGTCGCCCTGGAGTTCGAGCAGGAGCGGGCCGAGAGCGAGGAGGCCGGGACCCTGGCCGACTTTCTGGAGAAGGTCGCCCTGGTCGCCGACTCCGACCAGATCCCGGACGAGGAGGACGGCGACGGCGTCGTCACCCTGATGACCCTGCACACCGCCAAGGGCCTGGAGTTCCCGATCGTCTTCCTCACCGGCATGGAGGACGGCGTCTTCCCGCACATGCGCGCCCTCGGCCAGGCCAAGGAGCTGGAAGAGGAACGGCGCCTGGCGTACGTCGGCATCACGCGCGCCCGTGAACGGCTCTACCTGACCCGGTCGACGCTGCGCAGCGCCTGGGGGCAGCCGTCGTACAACCCGCCCTCCCGCTTCCTCGAGGAGATCCCGGCACCCCACCTGGAGTGGAAGCGGACGGGGGCGAACGGGCCCGCGCCCTCCGCACCGGTCTCGGGTGTGGCGGCCTCGCTGTCGTCGTCCCGCTCCCGCTCCTCGGTGTCGGGCGCGTCCGGCTTCGCCACGCGCCGGTCCGCCTCCGCCTCTGCTGAGCAGTCGACGGTTTCGGTGGCCGTCGGCGACCGCGTCACGCACGACCAGTTCGGGCTCGGCACGGTGGTCGCGGTCAAGGGCACGGGGTCGAACGCCGAGGCGACGATCGACTTCGGGGACACCAAGCCGAAGCGGCTGCTGCTGCGGTACGCGCCGGTGGAGAAGCTCTGACCTGCGGGAGCTGAGGGTGTTGCGTGTTGCGTGTTGCTCGGTGGCGCGGGTGGTGGGGTTGGCGGGGTTGGCGGTGCGGGTGCTTCGAGCGCCCGCACGTCGGCCGGGCTCCGCGCGCGGGCCCGGTCTGCTGAGACGTTACGGCGTCACGACGGGTTGAGGCCGTGGCTGCGCAGCCACGCGAGCGGGTCGATCGCCGCACCGCCCGATGGCCGGACCTCGAAGTGCAGGTGCGGGCCGGTCGAGTTGCCCGAGTTGCCGGAGAACGCGATCGCGTCGCCGGCCTTCACCGTCGTACCGGAGGGGACCTGATAGGTGGAGAGGTGGCAATACCACGTCTCCGTGCCGTCCTTCGCGGTCACGATCATCATGTTCCCGTACGCGCTGTTGTACTGCGTGCGGACCGTGCCGTCGGTCGCGGCCATCACCGACGTGCCGTACGAGACGGGGAAGTCGATCCCGCTGTGCATGGACATCCAGTTGATGCCGGCCTGGCCGTAGTACGCGCTGAGGCCGTGCTGTGCGACCGGGAGCGCGAACTTGGGACGCAGTCGCTCCTTGCGGGCCGCCTCCACCGCCGCTCGCTTCTTCTCGGCCGCCTGCTGGGCCTTGAGGTCGATACGCTCCTGGGTCCGGCTGGCCCGGTCGGCGAAGTCGTCGGCCCCGGCGGCAAGGCTCGTGAGTTGGGTGTCCAGCTTGTTGTTGGCGGCGGAAGGCTTCACCGGAGCCGCTTTCGCGTTGCCCGCCGCTCCCGAGTCGGCGGTGTCCGCCGCGGACGCCCTGGTCTCCTTGCCGTCGTCGCCGGTCAGGTTGCCCACGGAGGCCGCGGCGATGCCGGCGACGCTCATCACGCAGGCCGACGGTACGGCGATGGTCAGCAGCGCCGAGCGTTTGGCGGGCTGGCGGCGGCGGGAACGCGCCCCACTACGGGAGGAGGTGCGCGCGGCCGGGACCCGGGCGGCCGGGTCGACCTCTTCCTGGCCCTCCAGGAGAGCGGTCACCGTGGGGAGTTCACCGGTGACGGCCAGGTCGTCGTCGCGCGAAGCGGCTTCCTCGGCGGCCGGGGGGGTGTCCGGCGTGAGGCTCTGCGGCGTTCCCGTCTCCTCCGGCGTTTTCGCCGGAGTGCTGTCCGAGTTCCACTGTGTGGCGTCGTAGGCGCCGGTGTCGACGGTGCCGCTGCCGAATGCGCCGGTTGCGAGGGCAGCGGTTTCGAAGGCGCCGGTGCCGAAGGTACCCGTCGCGAAGGTGCTGGTCGCGAGTGTGCCGGTTTCGAAGGTCTGCGTGCCCCAGTCCCACTGCTGGGTTCCCTCGGCAGGCTCGCCGGGCAGGTCCGGCTGGGCCCAGGCGCCGGTGTCCCACTGCCCGGTGGCCTCGGCGCTCGTGGCCTGCGGCGGCACGGAGGCGGACTGCGGGTAGTCGGCCGTCCACGTGGTCGTGTCGTAGGCACCGGTGTCGTAGGCGGCGTGGTGCTGGGCCGCGTACGCGTCGTAGTTCAGGGTCTGCCCGCTGCCGGTGGACCACTGGGTGGCGTCGTACGTACCCGTGGCGTCGTAAGCGCCCCTGGTGTCGTACGAGTCCGTGGCGTCGTAGGTCCCGGTCCCGGTGTCCTGGCCCGGGAGGCAGCCGAAGAGGGGGTCGGCGGCGAAGGTCGGCGTGGTGGCGTCGCCGGTGGAGAAACCGGTGGTGTCGTATGCGCCGTACGTGGTGAGGTCGCCGTACTGGGCCGCCCCTGTGCCGTACGACGCGTACTGCGCCGGATCGGCATCGGAAGCCGAGGCCGGGGTGGTCGTGGTCCCCGACGGGTGACGGTCGTTCACCAACTTCTCTTTCGCCTCGACAACAGGGGCTGCCAGAGCAGTGCGGCGACTGTACCCGGCGGTATACGGGCACGACAATCTTCGGCAGGTTTCACGCGTGAAGGAAACGGGCAATCGGCCGTGTTTTGGGGGACGGCGGGCACGAGTTTGGCTTTGTGTTCGATGTTTGTTCGATGGCGAATGGGTTGCGTCGGCCGGGATTTTGGAACCGCGGTCAGGGTTTTCGGCGTCTTCCCAGAACTCGGGCGACCGTCAGGCGACCGTCAGACCGCCGGCTCGCTTGCCGGTTTCCGTGCCCGCTTCCGCCTCCACGGTGTCGAGCGCCTGTCGAATCCCGGTGGCCACGGCGGGATGTACCGGGAGGGCGAGGTGGCCGATGCCGCTCACCCTGACGTTCTGCACCGTCAGGTCGGGATGGTCGAGGCAGGCGGTCTCCAGCGGGTCCATCACGCGGTCCAGGTCGCTCCAGAAGCTGACGAACTGCGTACGGCAACCGGGTGACGGCCGGGTGAGTTCCTCGAGCACCGCTGACCCGGGGCGCATCTGGCGCACGATCGGGTGCGCGTTCGCCAGGGGGATCACGCGGGTGCCGGTGTGCGGGGTGCCGAGCGTCACGAGCGTCCGGACGCGGAGGTCCCCGGCGAGGCGCTGCACGTAGTACCGCGCGATCAGCCCACCGAGGCTGTGTCCGACGATGTCGACCCGGTCACTGCCCGTCCGCTCGCAGATCTCCTCCACGTGCCGGCCGAGCAGCTCGGCAGCGGTGCGGATGTCGCAGGTCAGCGGGGAGTAGTTCAGTGACTCGATCTGGTGCCTGCCGTGCTGGGCCAGGCTGCGACGCAGCAGCAGGAAGACCGAGCGGTTGTCGATGAAGCCGTGCAGCAGGACGACCGGGGGGCTGGTGCGGGCCGGGAGCCGTGGAATGGGAGGGGAGGGCTGCGGCTCCTGGGAGCCGGTCAGCGGGAGGGCGGGCACGGGGCGGCGCTCCTGGATGATCCCCGAGGGGTAGAGGAGCACGTGCCCGGCGAGAATCGCGACCTCCAGGGCGCTCGCCTTCAGGAGGGTCAGGGAGAGCCCGGTCAGCCGGCCCGGAAGCCCCGCCAGTTCCGGTAGTCCTGGCAGCCCCGGTAGTCCTGGCAGCCCCGGCAGGCCGGGCAGTAGGCGCTGGAAGAGCGGGAGAAGGGGCAATGCTGCCGTGGTGACCTTCATGGGCCGACCTCCTGTCGCGGCACGCGCAGGGACGCCTCTGTCCCCCGTGTGCCCTCGTGGAGAGCCGTGACACCAGTGATTGGTGATGTTTGTGAGGTTTGCCCGTTCGGGCGTGCCGATGTGCGGCGGCGGCGCCCTGGGAGCTCTGTGGTGTCGTGAAACGGCGACGAGGCCCGCTGCGGTCCTGCCCTGCCTTCGCTGCGGCTCTCCGTGCGCGTGTTGCCGCCGCGCCCTGGAACGGTGCGTGGCGAACTTGTCCCACCGTGTGATTTCCCCCTCTGTATCCACCGCGAAACTGCCGCTTGCGGGATGCTGGCTATAACGTTCGTTCACCTCACCGGATGGTGCGGTGCGGGGCGTCTGTGCCGCGAAGGTGTGTGCTTTGCATTCTTCGTGCACCATGTGCGTCTTACTGGGCGCTGTGCTCCTGTGTGCGGCGTCGGCGAAGTGTGCGGTACTTGTCGGTACGGATGGATGTAGTCGCTTCATGGAGGCAGTGATGGGTGTGGCAGCCGGTCCGATCCGCGTGGTGGTGGCCAAGCCGGGGCTCGACGGCCACGATCGCGGGGCCAAGGTGATCGCGCGGGCGTTGCGTGACGCCGGTATGGAGGTCATCTACACCGGGCTCCACCAGACACCCGAGCAGATCGTGGGCACCGCGATCCAGGAGGACGCCGACGCGATCGGCCTGTCCATCCTCTCCGGTGCGCACAACACGCTCTTCGCCGCCGTGATCGAACTGCTCCGGGAGCGGGACGCGGCGGACATCCTGGTCTTCGGCGGCGGGATCATCCCCGAGGCGGACATCGCCCCGCTGAAGGAGAAGGGTGTCGCGGAGATCTTCACGCCCGGGGCGACGACGGCGTCGATCGTGGACTGGGTACGGGCGAACGTGCGGGAGCCCGCGGGAGCCTGAGGGCTGTCCTCCGGTTCACGCCGCAGAAGCGGGTCCGGCACGCACGAGGGACTTCCCGCGCGTCGGCTCAGCCCTCCGCCTCGCCTCCGCCCTCCGTCCTCCGCCCGTAGGAAGTCGGCTGGGCCGCCCGTGAGTAGTTGGTGGGCTGCTTGTGGGCCGCTCATGGGCGGTCGAGAGCGGTCATGGGCGCGGGCGGTCGTCAGTGATCGTGAGTGCGGGCGCCGGCGGTCGTGGGTGTGGGCGGTACTCACGGGGCGTCGGTCCGCGTGGCCCGCGTCCTGGTGTCAGTGCCGTGCGCCTTCCACCCCTGCCTCCAGCTCCCCGGCCATCGCCGCGCGCAACCGCAGCGTCGTGACGAGCCGCTGGAACGCCTCCGCCCAGTACCCCCCGGCTCCCGGCGACGCGTCCTCCGGTTCGTCCGGTATCGCCAGCAGGCCGTCGAGTCGGCCCGCCTCCGAGGGGTCGAGGCAGCGTTCGGCCAGACCCATGACGCCGCTGAAGCTCCACGGGTAACTGCCCGCGTCCCGGGCGATGTTGAGCGCGTCGACCACTGCCCGTCCGAGGGGCGGGGCCCACGGGACCCCGCACATGCCGAGCAGCTGGAACGCCTCGGACAGACCGTGCGTCGCGATGAACCCGGCGACCCACTCGGCCCGTTCGACGGAGCGCAGGGTGCCGAGCAGTTTGGCCCGCTCGGCCAGGGACACCGCGCCCGGCCCTCCGGCCTCGGGTGCCGTGGGTGTCCCCAGCAGAGCCCTCGCCCACGCGTTGTTCCGCTGCCGTACCGCGGCCCGGCACCACGCCGCGTGCAGGTCCCCCTGCCAGTCGTCCGCCACCGGAAGAGCGATGATCTCCTCGGGGGTACGTCCACCGAGCCGTGCCGACCAGGATCCGAGCGGGGCCGCTTCCACCAACTGGCCGAACCACCAGGACCGCTCCCCACGACCCGAGGGCGGCTTGGCGACGACGCCGTCCCGCTCCATGCCCGCGTCGCACTCGTGGGGCGCCTCGACAGCGATCACCGGAGGGTCCGGGGCGCGGTCGAGGGACACGCACGTCACGGCCCGCGCCGCCATCCGCGCGGCGAGCGCCGAACCGGGTAGTGCGGACAGCAGCTCCGCCGCCGTCGCCCGCACGTTGCGGCTGCGGTCGGCCAGCGCCTGCTCCAGGAACGGTTCGTCCGCCGGCTCCAGTCCCGTCCGCAGCGAGTCGAGGAACATCAGCCGGTCCTCGGCCCGCTCCGTCGCCCAGGTCGAGGCGAGCAACTCGCGCGCGTCCCCGGAATCGCGGGCACGCAGGGACGCCAGCAGCGCGACCCGCTCGGCGAACAGGCCCTCCTCCCAGAGCCGGCGCACCCGCTCCGTGGCATCCGGGCCCAGCAGCTCGGTGCCTCCGCCCGGCGTCGCGCGCAGGGCGAACCGCCAGTCCGGATTCAGCCGGGCCAGCCACAGGGCCCGGGGCCCCGCGAAGGCCAGCGCCGCCGGACGCAGGTCCGTACGCCCTCGCGCCGCGTCCAGCAGGGCCGGCAGCGCCTGGGGAGGTGCGGCGTAACTGCGGGCGTTCGCCGTCGCCAGCCACTGGGGCAGCAGCTCCATCAGGTCGGGGGCGGCACCCCTGCGGCCGCCGCCCCCTGCGCCGGGGCGGTCGGTGAGCAGCATCGTGAGCCGGCGGGCCGCCGCGGCCGGCAACGGCGGACGGGGGTCCTCCGGGGCAGGCTCCGGGCGCCGGGGCGCGCGGGCGGGGCGCAGTCCGGCGCGCCGGCGAACGGTCTCCGCCGCCGCGGCGTCCAGCAGCGCCGCCGGCGCACCGGGGCCGCGTTCGCAGTCCGGGGGAGTGCGGCGGTCCGTGCCGAGCAGTGCCGAGGTGACGAGTTCCTCCCAGACGCCCGGCACGGGCGCGTCCGCGGGAGCGGGTGTCCTGGTCATGAGGCCCCCTCAGGTTCCAATACGGTTGCGTGTCGTCGAGTGCCGGTTTGTCGAGTGCCGGTCTGTTGGACCCCCGGTCCGCCGAGTTCCGGCCCGTCAAGTTTTGGCCTGTCGTATTTCGGTGGGTCGGTTTCACAAGGTCGGGCGTCATCGTGTCCGGCTCCGTTCCACCCGTTCCACCCGTTCCACCCGTTTCGCTTCGTCCGGCTGCGTTTCACGGGGCGGTCAGTACAGCGGCACCGCCGGGCCGGGCCCGGTCGGCCAGGCCGTCAGTGGGGTGAAGCCCCGGTGGCCGCACTCGCCGAAGACCTTGACGGGCGCACCACCCGACAGGGCGACCAGGCGCCACAGCCCCGGGCGGTTGCCGGCCGCAGGGGCGAGGGGCAGTGCCAGATCGCCGTCGGCGTCCGCCAGCTGCCAGGAGTCGCCGTCCGGTACCGGGACGACCCGCTCCAGGGTCACCGGCACCGAATCCAGCCACGGGTCGTCACGGAGGGCCCCGCCGTAACGGATGGCCGCCTGGGACGGCGTCACCCCCCTCGGGCGTATCTCCGCCGGCGCGGGCGACGCGAACTGCCGGCCCAGAGCCGCTCGCAGCTGACCCGCGCCTGGATACGCCGTCACCTCCGCGTCCAGAGTCAGCCCCACCGGCAGTGCCGGCTCCGGGGCCCGGCCCGCGGCGCCGTAGGAGAGGAGCAGCGCGTTGCGGTCCGTCTCCTCGCCGTACAGCCAGACGCGGCGGATTGTCAGCCGCGCGTCCGAGGTGTCGTACTGGGCGAGGACGAGCCAGCGGTCCCGCACCGGGGAGCCGTCCGCGGAGGTCGGCAGGCCGACGCGTGAACGGACCGTCGCCGCCAGGCCGTCCGGCAGCCGCTCGCGGCGCAGCCAGCCCTGGTCGAGTAGGTGAAGGAGAGCGCACTCCTCCAGCAGCCTGACCGGCCAGCCGGGACCGGACGACGGTATGGCCCCCAGCTCCCGCACCCGAGAGGCCAGTCCGGAGGCCTGGGCGTCGACCATGCGGGCCGCTGTCTCCTCCCACAGCCCGTACCCCGCCTGCTCCGCGCCGGCCAGCCCGCCGCGCAGCAGGTCCGTCAGCCGCTGCTCCAACTCCGTCGCGCCCGCGGTGATCCGCCCGGCCCGCTGTTCCGCCCGGCGTCGTGCCGCCTCCGGATCACCGGGCCCGGCCGCGGCACCGGATGCGCCCGCCGCCGTCTTCTCCGCCGTGTGCTCGCGTCGTCCGGCGAGCCACTGGTCCGCCCAGTCCGGGGGCTTGGCCACCGGTACCGCGAGCTCGCCGCCGACCCACAGCAGCAACAGCCCGAGCGCGTGCTTGCACGGAAACTTGCGGCTCGGGCAACCGCACTTGTACGCGGGCCCGGACACGTCCGCGATGTCGACGACCGTCTGATACGGCCTGCTGCCGCTGCCCTTGCACAGCCCCCACACCGCCCCCTCGTCGGAACTCCCCACCTCGGACCACGGCCCGGCCGCGCCGAGCTTGCTTCCCGCTGTGCGTGACGCGGCGTCAGGCGCCAGTGCCAGCACCTGGTCCGCGGTCCAGCGCACCCCCTGCTGTGTCATGCCTCCGAAGGTAGGTCCCGCCACTGACAATCGGCCGAGACAGCGCATCCCCGCAGGTCAGAGCGATTGTCAGTGGCGTGGTGCACCGTGGGTGACAGATCGAACCGGCCGAGCTGGAGGGGGAATCAGCCATGCCTGTGTCTGTAGAACCGACGCCCACGGAACCGACGCCCACGGAACCGACGCCCACGGAACCGACGTCCGCCGAACCGACGCCCGTTGAACCGGCGTCCGCAGAAGGCGCGTCCGCCGGCCCGGGCCGGAGCGGGGCCACGGCCGGGGTGGAGGTCTTGCGGCCGCACGCCGAGAACGCTTTCGCGGCCGAACTCACCGCGCTCGCCGCGCAGGACGACCGTCCGCGCCCGGTCCGCTGGAAACTGTCGCCATGGGCCGTCGCCACCTATCTGCTCGGCGGCACTCTGCCCGACGGCACGGTGATCACCCCGAAGTACGTGGGCCCCCGCCGGATCGTCGAGGTCGCCGTCACCACGCTCGCCACCGACCGCGCCCTGCTCCTGCTGGGCGTGCCCGGCACCGCGAAGACCTGGGTTTCCGAACACCTCGCCGCAGCCGTCAGCGGCGACTCGACCCTGCTGGTTCAGGGCACCGCCGGCACCCCCGAGGAGGCCATCCGCTACGGCTGGAACTACGCGCGACTCCTGGCCCACGGCCCCAGCCGGGACGCCCTCGTGCCCAGCCCGGTGATGCGGGCCATGGCGGAGGGCATGACCGCCCGGGTGGAGGAACTGACCCGCATTCCGGCCGACGTGCAGGACACGCTCATCACGATCCTGTCGGAGAAGACCCTGCCGATACCGGAGCTGGGACAAGAGGTGCAGGCCGTCCGCGGCTTCAACCTGATCGCCACCGCCAACGACCGGGACCGCGGGGTCAACGACCTGTCCAGCGCCCTGCGCCGCCGCTTCAACACCGTGGTGCTGCCGTTGCCGGAGACCGCCGAGGCCGAGGTCGAGATCGTCTCGCGCCGAGTCGACCAGATCGGCCGCTCCCTCGACCTGCCGTCGGCGCCCGACGGCGTCGACGAGATCCGCCGGGTCGTCACCGTCTTCCGCGAGCTGCGCGACGGGCTGACGAGCGACGGGCGCACGAAGGTGAAGTCGCCCAGCGGCACGCTGTCGACGGCCGAGGCCATCTCCGTCGTGACCAACGGTCTCGCACTGGCCGCCCACTTCGGCGACGGGGTGCTGCGGCCGGGTGACGTCGCCGCGGGCATCCTCGGCGCCGTCGTCCGCGACCCGGCCGCCGACCGTGTCATCTGGCAGGAGTACCTGGAGACGGTCGTCCGCGAGCGTGACGGCTGGAAGGACTTGTACCGGGCCTGCCGGGAGGTGAGCGCGTGAACAGCATGTGGATGCGGACGCGACGCGGGACGGGTGTTTGGGCGCTCGGCTCGACGGGGGACGACGAGGACTCGACCTGGACCCGTGGGCGAGGGGGACGGCGTGACCGGCACTGACCGGACCGGCAGCGGGGGGAGTGGTGCCGGGGGCTTCGGGGGTGGACCGTGGCTGCTGGGCGTACGCCACCACGGTCCGGGATCGGCACGGGCGGTCCGGGCCGCGCTGGAGGCTGCCCGGCCGGGCATCGTGCTCATCGAAGGCCCGCCGGAGGCCGACGCCCTGATCCCGTTGGTCGCCGACGAGGACATGCGGCCGCCGGTCGCGCTCCTCGCCCACGCAGTGGACGAACCCGGTCGCTCGGCTTTCTGGCCGCTGGCCGAGTTCTCCCCGGAGTGGGTGGCCGTCCGCTGGGCCCTGGAACACGACGTGCCGGCCCGCTTCATCGACCTGCCCGCCGCGCACACGCTCGCGTGGCAGGAGGCGGAGGGCGCGGGGGAGAAGACGGAGGCGGAGCCGGGGGAGCCCGGCCCGGGCGAGGGGGACGAGTCCGGTGCCGCCTGCCCCGACGTCCGAGCCGATCCGCTCGCCGCCCTCGCCGCGGCCGCCGGCCACGACGATCCCGAGCGCTGGTGGGAGGACGTCGTCGAGCACCGGGGCACGGGGGGCGGGGACGCACTCGCGCCGTTCACGGCGCTGGAGGAGGCCATGGGGGCGCTGCGGGAGACGGAGGACGAGGGCGGGCGCGACCGTGACCTGGTGCGGGAGGCGCACATGCGGCTCCAGGTACGGGCGGCGGGGCGCGAGTTCCCCCAGGGCGTCGCCGTGGTCTGCGGGGCCTGGCACGTGCCGGCGCTTCGCCGCAAGGTCACCGTCGCCGCCGACCGGGCGCTCCTGAAGGGGCTGCCCAAGAGCAAAGTGGACATGACCTGGGTCCCCTGGACCCACCGCAGGCTCTCCCGGGCCAGTGGATACGGGGCGGGCATCGAGTCGCCGGGGTGGTACGGGCACCTGTTCGGCGCAGCGGACCGGCCGGTGGAACGCTGGCTGACCAAGGTGGCCGGCCTGCTGCGGGAGGAGGACCGGGTCGTCTCCTCGGCGCACGTCATCGAGGCGGTACGGCTGGCCGGCACCCTCGCGGCGATGCGCGGGCGTCCGCTGCCCGGACTGAGCGAGACGACGGACGCCGTGCGGGCGGTGATGTGCGAGGGCTCGGACGTGCCGCTGGCGCTGGTGCACGACCGGCTGGTGGTGGGGGACGTGCTGGGCGAGGTGCCCCAGGGGGCACCCGCGGTGCCGTTGCAGCGGGACCTCTCCCGGATCCAGCGGCGGCTGCGGCTCAAGCCGGAGGCGCGAGAGCGGGAGCTGGAGCTCGACCTGCGCAAGGAGACCGACGCGGGACGCAGCAGACTGCTGCACCGGCTGCGGCTGCTCGGCGTGGGCTGGGGGGAGCCGGCCGCCTCGCGGGGCAGCACGGGCACGTTCCGGGAGACGTGGCGGCTGCGGTGGGAGCCGGAGCTGTCGGTACGGGTCGCCGAGGCCGGGGTGTGGGGCACGACCGTGCTCGCCGCCGCGACCGCCAGGGCCGAGGCCGACGCCGTCACGGCGCGCGGCCTCGCCGATGTCACCGCGCTGGCCGAACGCTGCCTGCTGGCCGAACTGCCGGACGCGCTCGCCCCGGTCATGCGGATACTCGCCGACCGCGCCGCGCTCGACACGGACGTCGGCCACCTCGCCCAGGCCCTGCCGGCCCTCGTCCGTTCCCTGCGCTACGGCGATGTGCGCGGCACCGACACCGGCGCCCTCGCCGAGGTCGCCGCGGGCCTCGCCGAGCGGGTCTTCGTCGGTCTGCCCGCGGCCTGCACCGCACTGGACGCGGACGCGGCAGAGGAGATGCGCCGCCACGTGGACGCCGTGCACGGGGCGGTGGGCATGCTCGGTGACGCCCCCGCGCCGGGCCACGGCGACCTGCGGTCCCGCTGGCGGGCCGTACTGCGGTCCCTTTCCGCGCGGGACACCGTGCCCGGCGTCGTCCGGGGGCGCGCCGTACGGCTCCTGCTGGACGACGGTGAGCTGGTGCCGGACGAGGCGGCGCGGCTCATGGGCCTGGTGCTGTCACCGGGGACGCCACCGGCGGACGCGGCGGCATGGGTCGAGGGCTTCGTCGGCGGGGGCTCGGGCGGCGGCATGCTCCTCCTCCACGACGAGCGGCTGCTCGGCCTGATCGACGCCTGGCTGACCGGCGTACCGGCGGAGGCGTTCACGGACGTGCTGCCGTTGCTGCGGCGCACCTTCTCGGCCTATGAGCCGGGAGTGCGGCGCAGCCTCGGTGAGCTGGTCCGGCGCGGACCGGAGTGGCGGGGGAATGTGACGACGGCCGGCTCCGGAATACCCGGCTTCGCGACCACGATCGACACCGCACGCGCCGATGCCGTGCTGCCGGTCGTCCGGCTCTTGCTGGGCATGGACGCGCCGGATACGCCGGATACGCCGGACGCGCCGGATACGCCGGACGCGCCGGATACGCCGGACGCGCCGGACGCGCCGGACGCGCCGGACGCGCCGGACGCGCCGGACGCGCCGGACGCGCCGGACGCGCCGGACGCGCCGGACGCGCCGGACGCGCCGGATGTGGCGGATGTGGCGGATGTGGCGGACCCGGTGGTCGTGGCGGACGCGACCGAGGAGGCGGACGCGGCGGGCGGGGTGGATACGACCGACGCGGGCACCGGAAACGCCCGGCCCGCCGCGGGCGGCCGGCGGCCGGGTGCTGACGACGACGACCTCGTGGGGGTGGACGCATGACGACCGAGCCGGTGGAGGCCGACACGGCACAGGAACGGCTGCGGCGGTGGCGGCTCGTGCTAGGCGGCGACCCGGCCGACGGCACCGGCCACACGCTCGCGGGACCGGACGCCGCGATGGACGGGGCGCTCACCGCGCTCTACGGGAAGCGGGACACCCCACGGGCGGGGCGCGACCGTTCGGCGGGACTCGGGGCCTCCGCACCGGCCGTGGCGCGTTGGCTGGGGGACATCCGGACCTACTTCCCCTCCTCCGTCGTGCAGATCATGCAGCGGGACGCGATCGACCGGCTCGGCCTCGCCGCGCTCCTGCTGGAGCCGGAGATGCTCGAGGCCGTGGAGGCCGACGTGCACCTTGTCGGCACCCTGCTCTCCCTCAACAGGGCGATGCCGGAGACGACGAAGGAGACGGCGCGGGCCGTCGTGCGCAAGGTCGTCGAGGACCTGGAGAAGCGGCTCGCCACCCGCACCCGGGCCACCCTCACCGGCGCCCTGGACCGCAGCGCCCGGATCAGCCGGCCCCGCCACCACGACATCGACTGGAACCGCACGATCGCGGCCAACCTCAAGCACTACCTGCCCGAGTACCGGACGATCGTGCCGGAGCGGCTCATCGGTTACGGGCGGGCGTCCCGGTCCGTGAAGAAGAAGGTCGTCCTCTGTGTCGACCAGTCCGGGTCGATGGCGGCGTCGGTCGTGTACGCGTCCGTGTTCGGCGCGGTGCTGGCATCCATGCGGTCGATCGACACCCGGCTCGTCGTCTTCGACACGGCGGTCGTCGACCTCACCGATCAGCTCGACGATCCGGTCGACGTGCTCTTCGGCACCCAGCTCGGCGGCGGCACGGACATCAACCGCGCGCTCGCGTACTGCCAGTCGCAGATCACCCGGCCCACGGAGACGGTGGTCGTGCTGATCAGCGACCTGTACGAGGGAGGCATACGGGACGAGATGCTCAAGAGGGTCGCGGCGATGAAGGCGGCGGGGGTGCAGTTCGTGACGCTGCTGGCGCTGTCCGACGAGGGAGCGCCCGCGTACGACCGGGAACACGCGGCGGCGCTCGCCGCGCTGGACGCGCCGGCCTTCGCCTGCACGCCCGATCTCTTCCCGGAGGTGATGGCGGCGGCGATCGAGAAGCGGCCGCTGCCGATACCGGACGCCGGGTGATGATCCGACGATCGGAGGCGGCCTGATTCCTGTCAGGGAGCGGGCCTCACCGGGTCGACAGTCCGCCCGGCGAGGCCCCCGCCGGGGGACAGGCCCCTCCCGGGTGAGGCCTGTCCCCGGTCCACGGAGCTGCCTCGGCCAGGCCCCCGCCCGCCCCTCACGCCCGGCACCCCGTGCCAGTGAGCGCGGCATCATGTGACAGGCATCACCGCTCAGGTGTGACCCACGATTTAGAGACCCCTCGCAAGCGGCGATAACCTGCGAGATGGACATGCCGCGCGCTCGGACACCGTGTGCGCCCCCCTTGTGACTCACAGCGGACGTCACGTTGCCCTTCGCGGCACGCCCACGCATCCAACGAACCACGAGATCACTGATAGGGACGGAAGCGCGTGGACCTGTTCGAGTACCAGGCGAGGGACCTCTTCGCCAAGCACGATGTACCGGTGCTGGCCGGTGAAGTCATCGACACGCCTGAGGCGGCGCGCGAGATCACCGAGCGCCTGGGCGGCAAGTCCGTCGTCAAGGCGCAGGTGAAGGTCGGTGGTCGTGGCAAGGCCGGTGGTGTGAAGCTGGCAGCCTCCGCGGACGAGGCCGTCGCACGGGCGACGGACATCCTCGGCATGGACATCAAGGGCCACACGGTCCACAAGGTGATGCTGGCCGAGACCGCCCCGGAGATCGTCGAGGAGTACTACGTCTCCTTCCTCCTCGACCGTGCCAACCGCACCTTCCTCTCCATCGCCTCCGTCGAGGGCGGCGTGGAGATCGAGGAGGTGGCGGCCACCCGTCCGGAGGCCGTCGCCAAGACGCCGATCGACGCGATCGACGGCGTGACGCCCGAGAAGGCGCGCGAGATCGTCGAGACCGCGAAGTTCCCGGCCGAGGTCGCCGACAAGGTCGCCGACATCCTCGTCAAGCTGTGGGACACCTTCATCAAGGAGGACGCCCTCCTGGTCGAGGTCAACCCGCTGGCCAAGGTCGTCTCCGGCGACGTCATCGCCCTCGACGGCAAGGTGTCGCTCGACGACAACGCCGAGTTCCGTCACCCCGACTTCGAGGCCCTCCACGACAAGGCCGCGGCCAACCCGCTCGAGGCCGCCGCCAAGGAGAAGAACCTCAACTACGTCAAGCTCGACGGCGAGGTCGGCATCATCGGCAACGGCGCGGGTCTCGTCATGAGCACCCTGGACGTCGTCGCGTACGCCGGTGAGGCGCACGGCAACGTCAAGCCCGCCAACTTCCTGGACATCGGTGGCGGTGCCTCCGCCCAGGTGATGGCGAACGGCCTGGAGATCATTCTCGGCGACCCGGACGTCCGTTCCGTGTTCGTCAACGTCTTCGGCGGCATCACCGCCTGCGACGAGGTCGCCAACGGCATCGTCCAGGCGCTGAAGCTCCTGGAGGACCGCGGCGAGAAGGTCGAGAAGCCGCTCGTCGTCCGCCTCGACGGCAACAACGCCGAGCTGGGCCGCAAGATCCTCACCGACGCCAACCACCCGCTGGTCCAGCGCGTCGACACCATGGACGGCGCGGCCGACAAGGCCGCCGAGCTGGCCCACGCCGCCAAGTAAGCACTCAGGACGAGGACACCAACACACCATGGCTATCTGGCTCAACAAGGACAGCAAGGTCATCGTCCAGGGCATGACCGGTGCCACCGGCATGAAGCACACCAAGCTCATGCTGGGTGACGGCACCAACGTCGTGGGCGGCGTCAACCCGCGCAAGGCGGGTCAGTCCGTGGACTTCGACGGCAACGAGGTACCGGTCTTCGGCACCGTCAAGGAGGCCATCGAGAAGACCGGCGCCAACGTCTCCGTCATCTTCGTGCCGGAGAAGTTCACCAAGGACGCCGTCGTCGAGGCGATCGACGCCGAGATCCCACTGGCCGTCGTGATCACCGAGGGCATCGCCGTGCACGACTCGGCGTCCTTCTGGTCGTACGCCGGCAAGAAGGGCAACAAGACCCGGATCGTCGGCCCGAACTGCCCCGGCATCATCACGCCGGGCCAGTCCAACGTCGGCATCATCCCGGGCGACATCACCAAGCCGGGCCGCATCGGTCTGGTCTCGAAGTCCGGCACGCTGACGTACCAGATGATGTACGAGCTGCGTGACATCGGCTTCTCGACCGCCGTCGGTATCGGTGGCGACCCGATCATCGGCACGACGCACATCGACGCGCTCGCCGCGTTCGAGGCCGACCCCGAGACCGACCTGATCGTCATGATCGGTGAGATCGGTGGCGACGCCGAGGAGCGTGCGGCCGAGTTCGTCAAGGCCAACGTGACCAAGCCGGTCGTCGGTTACGTCGCCGGCTTCACCGCGCCCGAGGGCAAGACCATGGGCCACGCCGGCGCCATCGTCTCCGGTTCGTCCGGCACCGCCCAGGCGAAGAAGGAGGCCCTGGAGGCCGCCGGTGTCAAGGTCGGCAAGACGCCGACCGAGACGGCGAAGCTCGCCCGCGCCATCCTCGCCGGCTGACGCACCTCGCCGGCTGACACACCTCGTCGGCTGACGCACCTCGTCGGCTGACGCACCTCGTCGGCCGAGTACCTTTCCGGCCGATCCGGTACGCCGAGTGGCCCGCCCTGTTCACGGGGGCGGGCCACTCGGCGTACGGCATGTCGGGCGAGTCCGGCCGGGTCATTCGAGCCGGGGCGTCAGCCGCTCCGGTCCGTCCTGCAGCTGGTCCCGCAGCTTCTGCCGCAGCTCCAGCTGTTCGTCCGACAGGGCCCCCGGCGCCACCCGGGGCGGCACCCCGCGCACCGTCTCCCCCGGGGACACGGGCGGTTCGTAGTGCGTGGGCGAGGTGCGCAGGGTCAGGGCCGTGCTCCCGATCAGGGCGACCGTGAAGGCGATCGCGGCCCGGGTCCAGAACCGCGCCCGGCGCTCGCTGCCCAGCCGCACCGTCGGTGGCCTGCCCGCCCGCAGCCGTTCGTTCGACGCCAGTTCCGCCAGCCGCCGGTGCAGCACCCGGGGGTCGGCCAGCTCGGGGAGCCGGTCGGCGACGGCCTCACGGGCGCGCAGGAGCCGGTTCGCCGCCGCAGGAGTGCTCGCCTCCGTCTCCGCGGCCGTCTCCGGCAGGTCCAGGCCCACACCGTCGTACAGCACGAGCGTGCGGCGGTGCGGTGCGGGGAGTCTGAGGAGAGTGTTCAGCAAGGTGCGGTCGCCGGGGTCGGCGGGCGGCGGCTCCGGATGCCGGTGGCGCAGCCGGAACCGCTGCCAGGGCGAGAGCGCGAACTCGTACGCCGTCGCCCGCACCCAGCCCACCGGGTCGCGGTCGCGGGCCACCTCGGGCCAGTGCTCCCAGGCGGCTTGGAAGGCACGCTCCACCGACTCGCGCGCCAGCTCGCGGCGGCCGGTCAGCAGGAACGTCTGCCGTACGAGGGCGGAGGCGCTGAAATCGTAGAGCGCGTCGAAAGCCTGAACGGGTGTCAAGGCGACGGTGCCGGGCCTTGGCGCGGGGCACGGATCCGGTCCCGACTCCTGTTCAGCCGCTCGCGTTCCCGTTCCCGTTCCCGTTCCCGCGGCCGCTTCCGCCGCTTCCGCCGCTTCCGCCGCTTCCGACGCCGGCTCCGCCTCCGTGTCCGCCTCCTCCCCCGCCTCCGCCTCGGGTTCCGGCTCCCACGGGGCCAGTGGCTTCGCGGGGAGTACGAGGCTGTCGACGGCCTTCTCGGAGATGCGCGCCGACCCGGCGCCGACGGCCACGACGACGACGGGTACCGGCTCCGGCTGTCGCGCCGTAGTCTCCCGGGCGAGGGCGTTCAGCAGTTCCGCGTACGCCTCCCGTTTCCGGCCGCGCGGAGTCGTGCGGCCGCTCTCCCACGCACGGACCGTCCCGCGGGTGACACCCACCCGTTCCGCGAGTTGAGCCTGCGTCAGGGCAGCGGCCTCACGCAGGCGTCGGCGTGCCTTGGGAGGAGGGAGCGGGGTGGCGGGACTCCGCGTCACAGGGCACTCCTTCGTACGAAAAAGTACATAAACATATATTGGGCGACACATCGGACGTTCGCCTGTTACGCCGGGAAAGCGCGTGTCGTTGGGAGCATGGCGGGCGTGATCCAGACGACCGTTCGCCGAGCCCCGCTGTCCCTGCTGCGCACCCGCTGGCGCGACCGGTCGCCCGGGCTGGCCGCCGGGCTTGTGGGCGGCGCGCTCGCGGCGGGACTGGGACTGGCGTCGTACGCCGTGCTCGTGACGGTGCTGTGGACCAGTTCGCCGTACCCCGACAACGGACCCGGCGGTGCCCTGCGCGTCGCCGCGGCGCTGTGGGTGCTGGCGCACGGAGCCGAACTGGTCCGTGCCGACACGCTCTCCGGCGGCTCCGCGCCCGTCGGTGTCACGCCGTTGCTGCTGCTTCTGCTTCCGGTGTGGCTGCTGCACCGGGCGGCCCGGGACGCCACGGATCCGGGGGGCGGCGTGGGGTTGGTCGTAGGGGCGGGTGCGGGTGTGGGGATGGGCGTGGGGGCGGAGTCCGGGGCACGCCCGGGCGGGGGCGGCACCCTTCCGGACAGCGGGCCGCCGCCCGTCTCCGCGCGCATCGCCTGGGCGGGCGTGGTGCTCGGTTACCTCGGCGTCGCCGTGCCCGTCGTGCTGTACTCGGCGGGTGCGGCGCTGCGGCCCTCATGGTGGGCGGTGGTGTGGCTGCCGGTGGTGGCCATGGGCGCGGCGGGCGCGGGCGTGTGGACGGCGTTCGGCCGTCCGGGCGGGCCGGTGGGACGGGCGCTGGGGGTGCTGCCCCGGAGCGTGCGGGAGCTGGTGGTGGAGCCGGACGCGCGCCTGGGCGCC
The DNA here is from genome assembly GCF_039539045.1 of Streptomyces marokkonensis. Lineage (NCBI taxonomy): Bacteria > Bacillati > Actinomycetota > Actinomycetes > Kitasatosporales > Streptomycetaceae > Streptomyces > Streptomyces marokkonensis. The sequence goes on along the minus strand of NZ_BAABCQ010000004.1, from coordinate 48,560 downwards.
GCGACGCGCGCCGCGGGCGCCGGTGCGGCGGTCCTTGTCGGAGGCGGGGCGCTGCTGCTCGCGGTGTCGCTGGTGTGGCACGGAGTCGCCGCCCGGGACGCCTTCCTGCAGCTGACCGAGGGATGGTCGGGACACTTCGCCGTGCTGCTGCTCTGTCTGACGCTGGTGCCGAACGCGGCGGTGTGGGCGGCGGCGTACGCCCTCGGCCCCGGATTCGCGCTCGGCGCCGGGCATGTGGTCGACCCCTTCTCCTCCGCCCCCGCGCCGTTGCTGCCGCCGTTCCCGCTGCTGGCGGCGGTGCCGGACGCGGACCCGGGTACGCCGCTGCACTGGGTGGCCGGGCTGGTGCCGCTGGCGGCTGGGGTGGTGGTGGGGTGGTTCACGGCGCGGGCGGCGACCGGGGCGGACCCGGGCGCCGCGGAGGCCGCCGTGGCGTGGTCGTGGTGGCGGACCGTCGGGGCCGCCGCCCTGGCCGCCGTGCTGTGCGCGGTTCTCCTCGCCCTGCTGGCCGCGCTGGCGGGTGGGCCGCTCGGAGGTGGCGCCCTGGCCCGGTTCGGGCCGGTGTGGTGGCAGGCCGGGGGCGCGACGCTGGCGTGGGTCACCGTGGTGGCGGTGCCGGTGGCGGTGGGCGCGCGGGTGTGGTGGGGCCGGGGGAGGGGCGCTGCCGCCGTTCCGGCGCAGGCGGGGGAGGCCCGGGGTGTGCCGCCCGGCGCCGGTGGGCGTCGGTGGGCACGGGCCGTCCTGTCCTCGGCGGGACAGTGGCGGGGCCGGGCGAAGGCGGGCCCCGCCGGTGGTGGCCCTGAACAGGCCACGCCCTCGGACGCCGGACGCCGGACGGGCTGAGCCGCCCGGCACCAGGAAGTCGACGTCAGGAAGTCGACGTCAGGAAGCCGACGTCGACAGGTCGACGTCAGGAAGCCGACGTCGACAGGTCGACGTCAGGAAGCCGACGTCGATAGGCCGACGTCAGTCCTCCGTGCCCAGCAGGTCCCGGAGCTGTTCCGGGAGGTGGGTCTCGCAGGACTGTTTCGCCTGGTTGGTCAGGGCGTCGTTCCGGCAGGTGTAGTAGTCGTTGTAGATCAGCTGGGCGCTGAAGGACGCGGCTACCAGGACGATGGCCAGGGAGGACGTGACCAGGCCGCTGATCGCGGCGGTGCGCTGCGGGCGGCCGGTCTGCGCCGCGGGCGGGGCCGGGGCGTCCGGGTCGGCGGCGGCGCGGGGCTTGGCGCGCAGCGCGCTGATGCCCCAGTACAGGGCGAGCGCACCGAGCAGCAGCGCCACGTACGGCCAGGTGAAGAGCGCGAAGAAGAGCGCCCACATGCCGCTCAGCAGGGCATAGCGGGCACGCCGCTGGGTGGGATCCGTCGGGTCCCAGCGCTGACCGGTGTTACCGCCCGACCCCTCGGGGCCGGAACCGGACGTGCCGGGCCGCTCGCCGAAGCCGCCGGGGGAGCGGCCCGGCTGCCGGTCGCTCCACTGCCGGCCCCACGGCGAACGTCCGCCGCCGCCCTGGGAATCACCCTGGGAATCACCGTCGTCACCCGTCGGGGGCCGAGGCTGCCAGGGGCGGTCCGGCGAGCCCTCCGGGGGCGGTGCGAACGGATTGTCCTTGTCGGTGGCGCCGTCCCGATCGCCGCCGTTCGTCCCGTCCGAGGGGGTGTCGGGCGGTGAGGAGGGGCGCTCCCGCAGCAACACGGTGCTGCGCTCCCCTGGCTGTGCCGACTGCTGGGGGAGCGTGAGCAGTCGCAGGCTGCGGTCCGGCATCAAGTGAGCGTCTTCCCCTTGGCGATAAGGAACGGGCGAACTGGTCGGCACGACTGGTGAACGCGTGACGCGCGAGTCGCGTTCCCGGTCCGGCTCCACGCAGACGCTACCTTCCGGCCACGCCCCCGTCCCGAGGGGGCCGCCCGGTGTGCCGGTATCGTTGCTGACGGTCGGCCGCTTCGTAGACTTCCCCGTATTCGGGGGCGCGAAGCATTCGTACGACCACACAAACAGACGAACGCACAAAATCGTACAGACATGAAGTGAAGGTCGATGTCTGGACGAATGTACGGAAACCGACCCGCACAGACCCGCTCCCCGAGAAAGGCCCCCACCGTGGCCGCCAAGCCCGTGGCCCAGCGAGCCAAGCGCCTCGTCGTGCTGGTCTCCGGATCCGGCACCAACCTGCAGGCGCTCCTCGACGGGATCGCCACCACCGGCGTCGAGGCCTACGGGGCCGAGATCGTCGCCGTCGGCGCCGACCGCGACGGCATCGAAGGACTCGCCCGCGCCGAGCGCGCCGGGCTGCCGACCTTCGTACGAAAGGTCAAGGACTACGGGAGTCGCCCGGAGTGGGACGCGGCGCTCGCCGAGGCCGTCGCCGCCCACGAGCCGGACCTCGTGGTCTCGGCCGGGTTCATGAAGATCGTGGGCAAGGAGTTCCTGGCCCGCTTCGGGGGGCGGTTCGTCAACACCCACCCCGCCCTCCTCCCCAGCTTCCCGGGGGCCCACGGGGTGCGGGACGCGCTCGCGTACGGCGCCAGGGTCACCGGCTGCACCGTCCACTTCGTCGACGACGGCGTCGACACCGGGCCGATCATCGCGCAGGGCGTGGTGGAGATCCGGAACGAGGACGACGAGAGCGCTCTGCACGAGCGCATCAAGGAAGTCGAGCGAAGGCTGCTCGTCGATGTCGTGGGGCTGCTCGCCCGCAACGGCTATCGCATTGAGGGACGAAAGGTAGTTATCCAGTGACCGCCACCGCCGGAAGCAACAAGCGGGCCATCCGTCGCGCGCTCGTCAGCGTCTACGACAAGACCGGGCTCGAGGACCTCGCCCGCGGGCTCCACGAGGCCGGCGTCGAACTCGTCTCCACCGGATCCACGGCCGGCCGCATCTCCGCCGCCGGTGTCCCCGTCACCAGGGTCGAGGAGCTCACCGGCTTCCCCGAGTGCCTGGACGGCCGCGTCAAGACCCTGCACCCCAAGGTGCACGCCGGCATCCTCGCCGACCTGCGCCTGGACAGCCACCGCCGGCAGCTCGGCGAGCTGGGCGTGGAGCCGTTCGACCTGGTCGTGGTCAACCTCTACCCGTTCCGCGAGACCGTAGCCTCGGGCGCCACCCCCGACGAGTGCGTCGAGCAGATCGACATCGGCGGCCCGTCGATGGTCCGCGCCGCCGCCAAGAACCACCCGTCCGTGGCCGTCGTCACCAGCCCCGCCCGCTACGCCGACGTGCTCTCCGCCGCGCAGGACGGCGGCTTCGACCTCGCCGCACGCAAGCGGCTGGCCGCCGAGGCCTTCCAGCACACCGCCGCGTACGACGTGGCCGTCGCCTCCTGGTTCGCCTCCGAGTACGCCCCCGTGGACGAGTCGCGGTTCCCCGACTTCCTCGGCGCCACGTACGACCGCGCCCACACCCTGCGCTACGGCGAGAACCCGCACCAGCCCGCCGCGCTCTACACCTCCCCCGAGGGTGGTGGCCTCGCGGTGGCCGAGCAGTTGCACGGCAAGGAGATGTCGTACAACAACTACACGGACACGGACGCCGCCCGCCGTGCCGCGTACGACCACGACGAGCCGTGTGTCGCGATCATCAAGCACGCCAACCCGTGCGGCATCGCGGTCGGCGCGGACGTCGCCGATGCCCACCGCAAGGCGCACGCCTGCGATCCGCTGTCCGCGTTCGGCGGCGTGATCGCGGTCAACCGCCCGGTGTCCAAGGAGATGGCCGAGCAGGTCGCCGAGATCTTCACCGAGGTCATCGTCGCGCCGGACTACGAGGACGGCGCGCTCGAGGCCCTCACCAAGAAGAAGAACATCCGCGTGCTGCGCGCCCCCGAGGCCCCCGCCGCCCCGGTCGAGGTCAAGCCCATCGACGGCGGCGCCCTCCTCCAGGTCACCGACCGCCTCCAGGCCGAGGGCGACGACCCCGCCACCTGGACGCTGGCCACCGGCGAGGCACTCTCTCCGTCGGACCTGGCCGACCTGGCCTTCGCCTGGAAGGCGTGCAGGGCCGTCAAGTCCAACGCGATCCTCCTCGCCAAGGACGGCGCCTCCGTCGGCGTCGGCATGGGCCAGGTCAACCGGGTCGACTCCGCGAAGCTCGCGGTGGAGCGGGCGGGCGCCGAGCGCGCGCAGGGCGCGTACGCCGCGTCCGACGCCTTCTTCCCCTTCCCGGACGGCCTGGAGATCCTCACCGAGGCCGGTGTGAAGGCCGTGGTCCAGCCAGGCGGCTCGGTCCGCGACGAGCTGGTCGTCGAGGCGGCGAAGAAGGCCGGCGTGACGATGTACTTCACGGGGACGCGGCACTTCTTCCACTGACGCCGAGCTCGAGCCCTCGCGGTACGCGTTGACCGCGACGAAGCCGTACGCGGGCCCGGAGCGTGCGTCACGCACGCTCCGGGCCCGGCCGTCAGGTCGTCCCGCGCAGCGCCGCCCAGGTCTTGGGCCCCACCTCTCCGTCCACCTGCAGCCCCTTGGCGCGCTGGAACCTCTTGACTGCCGTCACGGTGTCCTCGCCGAACTGGCCGTCCACGCCCGCGCGGCCGACGCCGTAGCCGCGCTTGGTGAGCATGCACTGCGCCTGTACGACGCGCTGCCCCGTGTCGCCGTACCGGATGATGGCGGTGCCGGAGTAGTAGGAACACCCGGAGATCCAGGCCGGGGTGGAGGGCTCGGAGGCGGTCTCGGTGACCGTGGTGGTCGGGGCGGCGGCCTGATCGCCGTCCCTCCCGGTGTCTGCGGCCGCGCCCCCGGCGCCCGCCCCGGGAGTCGTGGTCTTGCCGGGCACGCCTTGCGAGCCACCGTCGGAACCCCGGTCGCCGCCCTGGCCGGCCCCGTTCTCCCCCTCGCTCTCCTCACCGTCCTTGCCGCCGTCCTTGCCGTCGTCCGTCTTCTCCTCCCCGTGCTCCTCCTTCTCGCCGGACGGAGACGAGGAGGCCTCGGGCAGGGACGAGGGCCGTCCGTCGTCGGCACCGGTCGCGCCGGCCGAGGCCGACGGTGTGGCGGGGGCGGCCGTCTCGTCGAGGGGCGCCCGAGAGAGCAGGAAGCCGCCCGCGGCGACGGCGCACACGGCGAGCACGGCGGTGACCACGAGGTACGGCTTCTTCCGTCCGCGCCGCTCGTGGATCCCATCCCTCGTGGCAGCCGGTGCCGGTGTGACCGAGTCGAACTGCCCCGGAGGGGTCGGCGAACCGTAGGGACCGTAGGCCGGGCCGTACGCCCCCGGCGGCGTCGGCGGCCCGAACCCCGGCCCGTACCCCGGCCCGGGCACCGGTGCCGGTGCGGGGAAGGGGGCGTGGGCGGGGGCGGGTGCGGATGAGGGCGAGGGCGAGGGTGAAGAGGCCGGCGTCGGTGTCGGAGCGGCGCTCGGCACCCGTTCCGTCGGCGTACGGAAATGCCCCGTCTGCCGGGCGGAGGCGGCCTCCAGCACCGCGCAGCCCTCGCTCAGGGCGAGCAGCCTGGCGCCCAGCGGCTCCTGCCAGTCGGAGGCGGGACCGTGACCGGCGGCCGTGGCGGCGTCGACCAGTCGTTGCGGAGTGAGCCGGCCGGCGGGGTCCTTGGTGAGGCAGGCGGCCAGCAGCGCGGCCAGCCCGGCGTCCACCGACGCGAGTTCGGCCATGACCTCCGGCCGGGGTTCCTCGAACGCCACCCGGTGCATCACGTCCACCCCGGTCCCGTCGCCGAAGGGGGCGTGGGCGGTGGCCGCGTAGATGAGGGTTCCCGCGAGCGAGAAGACGTCGGAGGCGGTGTCGCAGCGCCCCTCCCGCAGATACTCCGGCGACATGAACGCGGGCGTGCCGACCCGGCTCCCGGTCCCGGTGATGGCGCTGCTGTCGACGGCTTGCGAGATGCCGAAGTCGATGACGTGCGCGCCGCCCGGGGACAGGATCACGTTGGACGGCTTCAGGTCCCGGTGGACGACTCCGGCGGTGGCCAGCGCGGACAGCGCCCGCCCCAGCTCGGCCACCAGCCGCCAGGCGCCCGCCGGTTCGAGTGTGCCGCAGTTCTGGACCGCCTCGGCGAGATTGAGGCCGGGCAGGAACTGCGTGGCCATCCACAGCACCGACTCCTCGAACCCGGTCCCGAGTAACCGTGGTGCGTACGCCGTCCGGACCCGGGCCTGCACGGAGGCCTCCCGCTCGAACCGCCGCCGGAACTCGGGATCCTCGGCGTACTCGGGCCGGATCACCTTGACCGCGGCGAGCCCGGGGCCGTCGTCGGCAGGCCGCGCCAGGTAGACCCGGCCCATGCCACCGCTGCCGAGCAGGCCGAGCGGTACGTACGGCCCGATACGGGCGGGGTCGGCGGCCCGCAGTGGTGCCGCGCCGGTCTGCCGCAGGGCGGCCTCGCCGGACGCCGGAGTGTACGGCGACGCCGGCCGCTGGTCTGTCATGAGTTGAGTCCCCCGACTGCTCTTTCATCCACAAAATGGTGTTCTGTCACACCAGCTTGCCGAGAGGTTACCGTCCCGGGGCGGGGGCGTGGCCCCGGAGGCGGGTGGCGGGAGGCGGACGGCGGCTCCCGCCGACGGCGCGGTCGTCCGAGGCGCGGGCCGAGGCAGTGTGGCCGGCCCTCCGACGCCGGTGGCGGCGCCGAGACCGCGTCCCACTGGCCGACGCCGCCCGGACCTCCGCGCTCACATCACGCCACGGCGTTGCTGACCGCCGTGATGTGGTCCGTGAGCCCCGAGTCGTCGTACAGGTCGATGACGAGCCGTCTGCCGTCAGTGATGTCCAGGTCGTACGTGCGGGAGTCCACGGCGGCAGAGGAGGTGCCCGCCGACATGACCCCGCCGACCCGGACCTTGCGTCCGGCCTCGTTGTAGTAGGACACGGTCACGTAGTAGGTGTCTCCGTCGTCCCGGGTGTCGTAGACCCAGAGGAGCTCGTCGTGCGGGTGGAACTCCACCTTGCCGATCCAGGTTCCCCTGTTGACGTCGAGGTGGATCTTCATGGCCACCCCACCGGGGTCGTGCTTGAAGTAGGTGCCGTCGTGGGGGTCCGGGTGGCTGCAGGGGCAGGTGTCCGTGTCGTAGGGGATGGGCTGGACGCGCGGGTCGGGCGAGTACGCCTGGGCCGGTACCGCCGTGGCGAGCATGGCGCCGGTGGCCAGGCTCGCCCCCGCGAGGAGCCCGGCAATCCGCCTTCTGCGTGTCATGAGTGTCCTCCGTCAGTTGCCGGTGGGTGTCGGCGAACCCTTCGGCCGTCGGCCGGCGGGCCCGCAAGTGGGTCGGTCGTGTCAGTTGCGGTTGTTGGCGGTGCAGGAGGCGCACGACGGGCCGAATTCGCACCACACCGTCCTGCCGGCCCCGTCGTCCGCACGCCCGAGCGCCGTGCGACCGTGTCCGGCGACGGGAGGCCGCGGCCGACCGTCACGACTCCGGAACTCCGAAGGGCCCGACGCCGGTGTTCCTCACCCGCGCCCGGATCCGCTTCGCCGGGTCCCGCTACGCCACCGCGTGCGCACTGCCGATGTAGTCGGACCTGTCGTTGCCGTCGTAGTAGGCCCCGGCGGGGTCGGCCGTGGCGAGCAGCGTGCCCGCGGTGGGGGCCGCCCCCGTCAGCAGCCCGGTGATCTGTCGCTGGACGTTCATGCGCTTCCCCGTCCCTCCCGGAGCGAGCAGCTCGGTGTGCCCGGCGGTGCGGCCATTCTGGGCGGCCGGGTGTCGGTGGGGTACCTGCAACTGTCGAGGGTTGCCCACGAGGATTCAGTCCCCGGTCCCTTCCTTGCGCAGCGCCCGCCAGGTCCCCGGCCCGACCATCCCGTCCGCGTCCAGCCCCGCCCGCTTCTGGAAGATGACGACCGCACCGTGCGTCATCGGGCCGAAGTCGCCGTCCACCTCGCCGACCTCCTCGATCCCGTGCAGGTGCCGGAGCAGGCACTGCAACTCCCTGACCTGGCTCCCTCCGTCTCCTCGCTTGATGGTGAAGTCCCAGGTGCCGCTGTGGCCCGCCGTGTAGCCGGTGCCGTGGGAGGCGTCCTCGTACTCCACGGGCTTCTCACAGGTGGGAGGCGCCGCGGCGGCCGGGGCCGAGTCCCACGGGGCGGTGTGGACCAGGCTCGCCGCACCCACGATCGCGGCCGCGAGCGCCGCCGCCAGGACCGGGCGCCGCCACCGTCGGGGACGCAGCCTCGGCAGCCGCGCCGAGGGGGAGGTGCCCGCGGCCTCCTCCACCCGGCGCAGCAGCGCGGCGGTGTCGGAGGGGCGTTCCGCGTGGGTCGGGGCCAGGCAGTCCCGCAGGATGTCCCGCCAGACGTCGGGGAGCCGGGCGGACAGGCGTAGTTCCTCACGGCCGTGCGCGTAACGCGTCGCCGCGTCGGCGCGGGCCTCCGAGGTGGCGCCGGGCAGCGGAAAGGATCCCGTGAGGACGACGTGCGCGAGGACGCCGAAGGCCCAGACGTCGGCCGAGGGGCGGATCCGCGTCCCGCGCTCGTCGACCTCGGGCCACAGGAGTTCGGGCGGGGTGTAGTCCGGGGTGGCGAAGGCGGGGGCGTAGGCGTGCGTGCCCTCCATCTCCGCCGCCATGTTGAAGTCGGCGAGCCGCGCCGAACCGTCCGTCATCAGCAGCACGTTGGCCGGTTTCAGGTCCCCGTGCACCCAGCCGGCGCGGTGCAGCTGGTGCAGGCCCTCGCAGATCTGCGCCAGCAGGGCGGGTCCGGCGTCCGGGCACGGGGTCCGGGCCAGTACGGCGTCCAGGGAGCCCTCGGCCCGCTCCAGCACCAGGACGGTGGCGCCGTCCAGCTCGGGGTGGTCCGGGTCGTCGACGGTCAGCGTGTCGTACATCCGGATCAGTCGGGGCGAGCGGAGCCGCCGCAGTAGCTGCACCTCGCGTTCGGCCAGGTCGCGCAGGTGGTGCAGCTGGCGAGGGGTGCGGGTGCCGGTGGACAGGAACTTCAGCGCCGCCCGGCGCGGCAGCTCGCCGCCGTCGGAGGCGCGGCCGGGCGTGGCTTCGGGGCTGCGGCGGGTCGCGTCGTAGACCGTGGCGAAGGCGCCGGACGCCAGTGGCTCGCGCACTTCCCACGGCCCGATCCGGTACCCCTTCGGCACCGGGACCGCGTACGGCCGCCCGGTCACCGTGCCGCTCCGCTCGCAACCGGCGCGAGCACCACGAGGTCGTCCTCGCGGACCAGGTCGAAGCGGAGGGCGAGGGAGGCCAGGGACTCCTTCTTGCCGTGCGTGCGCCTGCCGGGTTCGGCCGTGTCCGGGCCGGGTCTCAGCCGCAGTTTGAGGGCGAGGTAGTCGATGTTCCAGTAGACGGCCGAGCGGCTTACCTTGGGCCAGCTCGGGCGCAGCCGCTCCACTATCTCCTCGACGGCGGGCAGCGGGGCGCGGGGCTCACCGCGCAGGCGCCGCTCGCACAGGGCGGCCAGGACCGCGAAGTACCGTTTGGTGCGGTCCAGGGCGAACGCCGGGACGGTGCCCGTCCCCTCCAGCCCACCGCGCTCGACGCTGCGGAAGGCGTGCCGCGGTGCCCAGACGTCGAAGGTGAGCAGGTCACCCGCGGCGGGCAGGGTCACGCGCGCCAGTTCGAACGGTACGGGCGCCTCCACACGGCCCGGAGCGACCTTGATGTGCTCGCCGGCGCCCTCCGGGTTCTCCACCACGTAGGTCTGGTCCTCGCTGAGATTGCTCAGCAGCCAGAACGTCCGGTGCGCCGCGATCTCCCCGGCGACCCGGGGCACCCCCGCGTGTGCGATGACGAGCCCGCCGTTGCCGGGTTCGGCGGCCCTGCCGAACTCGATGCGCTCACCCGCGCTGATCCTGATCTGGTCGGTCACACTGCCGCACGACGGCGGCACGACGATGACGCTGTACATGGAGTCGTCCCCCTCCCCCGATTGCTCGAGGTCAACATTCCCCAGTCCAACAACGGGCAGCGTACGGGAGACGGACAAGGGCGACCCAGGCATTCGGACGCGTCGGCGGGTCGGGTGGTCACCGGCCGACGAAACGGCCCGGCCCCTCCGTGGAGGGAACCGGGGCCGCCTTTCGGACATGCTCCGGGGAGCGGATCAGCAGGGGCGCAGGGACCAGATCGGGTCCCAGGTCGCCGTGCCCGCCTGGTAGGCGGTCGACGTCCAGCGGACGCTGCCGTCCTTGTTGAAGAACTTGGCGACCGTGCCCGGTGTCTGGTTGTTGGTGAACGGGCCGTTGCCGGTCCAGTTGGTGACGTTCCACGTCTGGCACTTGTAGAAGTCGAACTTGGTGCCGTTGACGATCATGCAGAGGTGGCCGTAGCCGCAGGCCAGGTCCCGCGCGGCCTTGGTCCTGGGCGCCTCGGTGACGGTCAGTCCCTCGTACTTGACCGCGTCGGCGGTCACGTGCAGGGGCTTCGGCTTGTCGGCCAGCACCTCCTCGGCCGCCTGCTGGAGAGCGGTCACCCGGGTGCCGGCCGGGTCGGCGGCGGTGGCCGCGACCGTGGAGCCGGCGACCAGGGCCGAGGCCGCGAGGAGCAGCGCGGCGGGCTTGATGATGTTCACTGTGTTTCCCCCATGAACGTCGGTGTCGTACCGCCGAAGCGGTGTGCTCACACCGTGCCCGGGGCGCCCGCCGCGCGGTACCTCGTAACTCTCAGGGTCACTTCTTCCCGGGCGGCGTGTACTCCTTGAGGTGGTGGGCGACGCGGTCGGCGTAGTCGCGGTACTTCGGGGGAACCCCGTCCGCGTCGTTCACCTTTCGGTACGACGTCCGGTAGGCGACGGCGATCAGCACCCGGCGGTCGCCCGGCAGGCCGGCGTCGAGGCGTGGCGTGATCCAGCACAGGTAGCGGCCCATCGCCGGGATGGACTCGGCGGGCGGGAACGGGGGCTCGGGGACGGTCTCGCCGGGCGTGCCGTCCTCGTTCATCCACCAGCGCAGGACGGTCGGGGTCCAGCGGGCGATGCCGTACTCGTTCTTCGCGGGGTCGGAGAGGTCCGGGTCGAAATCGCTCTCCACCTTCAGTATGGCCGCGATCAGGGGCGGGCCGACCTCCTCGCGGTCGCAGTCGTGGGCCGTCTCGACGATCAGCAGGCGGTAGGCGGGTGGCACGCCCCGGTCGGTACGCAGCTCGGCGGAGCCGTAGGAGGCGGCGGAGACCGTCGCGGTGCGGCCCCCAGGGCCCTGGTCGGTGAATTCGGGGCCGGGTCCGCCGCCGCGGTCGTCGTTGCGGGCGCTGATCCCGTAGCCGAGCGCGGCGAAGACCACGGTGGCGGCCGCCACGGCGAGGACCGCCCGCCGGGTACGCGTACGGGGCGGCAGGACGGACCGGATGGACCGGATGGACCCGGCGCGTCGGACGGTGTCCTCCGTGGTCGCCGCCACACGTCGCAACAAGGCGTCCGTGCCGATGCGTTCGACGTGGGTACGAGTCAGACACGCGCCCACGATCTCCCGCCACACCTCGGGCAGCGCGGGCGACAGCCGCAGCTCCTCGGTGCCGCGCGCGTAGGCGGCCCCGGCGTCGCGGCGGGCCGTCGGGGTGCCGCCGGGCAGCGGGAAGGACCCGGTGAGCACGAGGTGGGCGAGGACGCCGAAGGCCCAGACGTCGGCGGAGGGGCGGATGCGGCGGCCGCGCTCGCCGATCTCGGACCAGAGAAGTTCGGGCGGGGTGTAGTCCGGGGTGGAGAAGGCGGGGGTGTAGGCGTGGGTGCCTTCCAGCTCGGCGGCCATGTTGAAGTCGGCGAGCCGGGCCGAACCGTCCCGCATCAGCAGTACGTTGGCCGGTTTCAGGTCTCCGTGCACCCACCCCGCGCGGTGCAGCTGGGCCAGGCCCTCGCAGACCTGCGCGAGCAGCGCGCCCCCGGCGGCCGGGCACGGCGACGCGGACAGCAGGGCGGACAGTGAGCCCTCCGCCTTCTCCAGTACGAGGACGGTGGCGCCGTCGAGGGCGGGACGGGCTGCGTCGTCGACGACGAGGGTCTCGTACATCCGTACCAGCCGGGGCCGCCGCAGCCTGCGGTGCAACCCCACCTCGCGCTCGGCGAGTTCGCGCAGATGCGTCAGCTGGCGGGGCGTGCCCGTACCGGTGGGCAGGAACTTCAGGGCGGCCGTACGCGGCAGACCGGCGGCGTCGCCGTCGCCGACCCGGCGGGCCTCGTACACGCTGCCGAAGGCGCCCGTGGCGATGGGCGCCCGTACCTCCCAGACACCGATCCGGTAGCCCTTCGGCACGGTGACGGCGTACGGCCCGGTCACCGGGGCACCCGGCGCGGCGGTGCCGTGAGGACCACGAGGTCGTCCTCCCGTACGAGGTCGAAGCGGAGCGCCATGGAGACCAGGCACTCCTTCTTGCCGTTGAGCCGCGCGCCCGCCTCCGCCGCCTCCGGGCCCGGCTTGAGCCGCAGCTTTACGGCGAGGTAGTCGATGTTCCACTGGACGGACGTGCGCGACGCGGCCGGCCAGCCGGGCCGCAGCCGCTCGACGACCTGCTCCACGGTCGGCAGCGGGGCGTGCGGCGCCCCGCGCAGCCGTGGTTCGCACAGGGCGGCCAGGACGGCGAAGTACCGCTTGGTGCGGTCGACGGAGAAGGCCGGGGCGGTCGGCTCGCCGTCGCTGCCGCCCTCCGCGCGCAGATAGTCGTGGCGCGGCGCCCACACCTCGACCGGCAGCAGGTCGCCCGCGGCGGGCAGCACGATCCGCGAGAACTCGAACGGCACCGGCGCGTCCAGCCTGCCCGGCGCGACCTTGATGTGCTCGCCGGCGCCCTCCGGGTTCTCCACCACGTAGGTCTGGTGGGTGGACAGGTTGCTCATGGTCCAGAAGGTGCCGTGGGCGGTGATCTCGCCCGCTCTGCGCGACACTCCGTCGTGCCCGATCAGCAGGCCGCCCTCGGGCACGGACCGCCCGAAGACGAGGCGCTCGCTCGGTGCGAGCCGGAACTGGGTGCGGGTGGGTTCGTCCTCCGTGGTCGGCGGAGGTACCACGATGATGCTGTACAAGGTGCGTCTCCCCGTGCCTGACGGCTACCCACGTCAGACTATTGCGACGCACCGGGGCCGTGTCCCCCTCGTACGGGTGAGACACGGCCCCAAGAGGTGATTGGCGCGAAGTGTTCCGTTCCGGACGCCCGTTCAGTACCGCGGCCGGTTGAACCAGTAACTGGCGTTCCTGTTGGCGCAGAAGACGATGATCAGGATGCCGAGGATCAGGCTGAACAGGGCGAAGACGTTGGCGCCCAGCAGGTTGACCACGCTGACCAGCGTCACGACCGAGCCGTAGACGATCGCGGAGACCCGCGCACCGCCGCGGCCGGTCGCGAACTTGGCACCTGTGAATATCGCCCAGAACGCGAACGCCAGGACGACCACCCCCAGACCGATCATGATGCCCGCGCCGATGTCCGTGAAGGTGTCCGCGTCCTGCGCCGAGATGCTGGGATCGGAGTTGAGCTCGTCCTTGATGTAGTCGGCGAACCGGGAGCTGGCCGCGATCATCAGCACGCCGCCGATGACCTGGAAGGCGCCGAGCACGAACAGCATCACGCGCGCGGCCTTCACCGTGCCGGGCATGACCGAGGGGCCGGGTGCGTGGCCGCCGCCGTGGGGGTGGACCGGCGGCGCCGCGGGGTAGCCGTAGCCGGCCGGTCCCTGGGGCTGCTGCTGCGGGTATCCGTAGTTCGGCTGCTGGCCGGGCTGCCGGCCCTGCGGCGGGCCGTAGGGGTTGTTCGGGTCGCCGAAACTCATGGCGGGACTTCCTCCGTCGTGTCAAGTGCGGGGACGACGCGCGGCTCGACTCGGAGGAGGTTCGTCGTAGCGGTTCGCCCCCCCCCGGTACGGCCCCGCGGCACTGTGACGGCCAATCGTTCTTGACCGGTCTCTTACTTGTCCAGCCCGGTCACAAGGTGTTGTGCAAGTGCAACAGCGTCGATCATGGAAGGGCGCTGTGGGACACGTCCCGTAGCGCCCGGATGGTGCCCTGGTGGCGCCCCGGCGAGGCCCCGGTGACGATCCGGCGAGGCTCTGACGGGGCCCCGGTGGTGCCCGGATGCCGGGCGGATTGGAACCGGGGGCCGGTCATCCGCGAGGATGGGGGGCATGACCGCCCAGATTCTCGATGGCAAGGCCACCGCAGCCGCGATCAAGTCCGAACTGACCGCCCGCGTGGCGGCGCTGAAGGAGAAGGGCGTCACGCCCGGCCTCGGCACCGTCCTGGTCGGCGACGACCCCGGCAGCCAGAAGTACGTCGCCGGCAAGCACCGCGACTGCGCACAGGTCGGTATCGCCTCCATCCAGCGCCACCTGCCGGCGACGGCGACGCAGGAGGAGATCGAGGCGGTCGTCCGCGAACTGAACGACGACCCGTCCTGCACCGGTTACATCGTCCAGCTGCCGCTGCCCAAGGGCATCGACGAGAACCGCATCCTGGAACTGATGGACCCGGACAAGGACGCGGACGGCCTGCACCCGATGAACCTCGGCCGCCTCGTCCTGAACGAGCCGGCCCCGCTGCCCTGCACCCCCAACGGCATCCTCACCCTCCTGCGCCGCTTCGGTGTGGAGATCAAGGGCGCCGAGGTCGTGGTCGTCGGCCGCGGTGTCACCATCGGCCGGCCGATGCCGCTGCTGCTCACCCGGCGCAGCGAGAACGCCACCGTGACCCAGTGCCACACCGGCACCCGGGACCTGGCCGCCCACCTCAGGCGCGCGGACATCGTCATCGCCGCGGCCGGCTCCCCGCACCTGGTCCGCCCCGAGGACGTCAAGCCGGGCGCGGCCGTCCTCGACGTCGGCGTCTCGCGGAACGCCGAGGGGAAGATCATGGGTGACGTGCACCCCGGCGTGGCCGAGGTCGCCGCCTGGATCTCCCCGAACCCCGGCGGCGTCGGCCCCATGACCCGGGCCCAGCTGCTCGTCAACGTGGTGGAGGCGGCGGAGCGCAGTGCCGGCTGACGACACCGACGCCGAGCGCCCGGAAAGCCCGGAGGCTGGGGAGGACCGGGGGCGGCCTCGGGAGGGCGCCGAGGGCGGCGTGGAGAGCCCCGAGGGCGAGGACATCACCGTCCGGGACCCCGTCAGCGCGCCCGACGCGGAGGGCAGGCCACGGCGGATCACCCGACGGTTCCCGCTCTTCACCCGCGACACCGCGCGCCCCGAGGGCGGCGGCCGGACCGCGGCCGGTGACGCCCCGGCGCCCGCCCGGCAGTGGCCGATCCTGCTCGTGGTCGGCCTGGTCGGAGTGGGCCTGCTGCTGACCGCGCTGGACGTGTTCCGCTGGGGTCTGGTCCTGATCGGCGCCGCGCTGTTGTTCGGCGCCGTGCTCCGCTGGATGATGCCCCACGTCGGCATGCTTGCCGTGCGCTCGCGCTTCACGGACATCGCCACCTACGGAGTCCTGGGCCTCGGCATCGTCCTGCTGGCGTTGATGGCCCAGCCGGAGCCGCTGCTGGAGATCCCGTTCCTGAAGGACACCCTGCACTTCACGGTCAGCTAGGAGATGTCGGGTCCTTCCGCGGCCCGGGCCCTGGCAACGGCCCGTCCTCACCCCCGTGGAAGGACGGGCCGCCGCCTGGCCCCACACTCCAGTACGCGGAACGCGCTGATCAACGCCTGCCAGGGCGCTGTGGCACGGAAGTGACCGTTCCGCTACTCCGCTACTCGACTGTGCGCGCCGTGCAACACGGGACACGGGTGCCGAGCGTGACCATCCATGCGTGTTCCGTCGGACGAGGTATTGACAAGTTCGCGGATTCACCACGAAGTCGTTCAGGGACAGCGCTAGCCTCAGGGGCTCGGTTCAGGGCATGGGGTGGCCGGTGGGACACTGGACCCGGGTCGGTGGGCGTGCGACGGTGCATGTTCGCGACCTCTGTGCTCCTGTGCGCCCCCACCCCGGGAACTGAGATCCTGACCGGGCGCATCCCTGTGGGTAGCCAGAACGGGGACTACGGGCGGGACGCCGCGCGCGGGACCAAGCGGGGAACGAACAGCACGTCACCGGGGGGAAGAGGGGGAAGCAATGCCTCGTTGGAAGGCCTTGCCGGATGAACTCGATCCGCAGATCAAAGAGTTCACCAGCCAGTTGCGCCGACTTGTGGACCGTAGCGAGCTCAGCGTCGCGTCGGTGGCCGACGCGACGGGCTACAGCAAGACGTCCTGGGAGCGCTATCTGAACGGCCGGCTGCTGGCGCCGAAGGGTGCCATCGTGGCCCTGGCCGAGGTGACGGGGACCAACCCCATGCACCTGACCACCATGTGGGAGCTGGCCGAGCGCGCCTGGAGCCGTTCGGAGATGCGCCATGACATGACCATGGAGGCCATTCGGATCTCCCAGGCGCGCGCCGCGCTCGGTGGTGAGCTGGGCGCGTCCGCGGCCAAGTCGGGCAGCGGCGGCAGGAGCGGCAGGGGGAGCCGAACCGGCCGCCACGGCGGCGGCGCGACGGCCACCCCGGGGATCGCGGGGCCGGCCGGTGTGGCGCCCACGCTGCCGCCTGCGGTGCCCGTGCAGCCGACGGCCGCCGACAGCCCCGACTCGGCCGTCGGCACGGTCCGGGGCGGCGGCACGTCCGGCGCGCCCTCGGTCCCGTCGTCCGGTGGCGCGGCCGACGGCAACTCGTGGGGCATCGCCGGATACCGAGGACCGGCGCCGACCGGTGACCGCACGGCGCGGTCCGGTACCGGTACCGGTACCGGACCTGAGGGGACCGCGCGGACCACGGCGATGCCGACCGTCGCCGCACCGAACGGCCACGGGCCATCGGGGCACTCGGCAGCGTCGGGGCCGTCGGGCACGTTCGGTGAGCCCCCGCGTGACGGCTCCCGTTCGCGGGGCCGGTCCTCCGGGGGCGGCAACAAGCGGATGACGACGTTCGTCGCGGGTGTCGTCGGCGTGCTCGTCGTGATCGCGGGAGCCTTCTTCCTTCTGAACGACGGCGGTGACAAGGAGAACGAGGGCGCCAAGCCCTCCCCGTCGCCCACCGTGAGTACCGACACCGAGCTGCCGCCGGGCGTCAAGTGCAGCGGCGACGCCTGCACCGGCAAGGACCCGGAGATCATGGGCTGTGGCGGCGACCTGGTGACCACCGCCGCGACCGCCACCGTCGGTACGGCCGCCGTCGAGGTCCGCTACAGCAAGACGTGCGGTGCCGCGTGGGCCCGCGTCACCCAGGCGGCACAGGGCGATGAGGTCCAGGTCAGCGCGGGCGGCGAGAACCAGCAGACGGGCACGGTCACCGGGGCGGCCGACACCGTCGCGTACACCCCGATGGTGGCGGTGAAGTCCGCGGCCGTGGCCAAGGCGTGCGTGACGCTGGCCGCCGGCCAGGAGGGCTGCACGGCGTAGCCGGCCGCATGGGGATGGCCCGTATGGGGATGGCCCGCATGCGGGTGGCCCGCATGGCGGTGGCCCGCATGGTGCCGGCTCGCACGGGGGAGCAGTGCGCAGGGAGGGATGCGGACCGTACGGACACGCGTGCGGGCCGCACCGGAAGAAAATCGTCCGCGGAGGCATGGCCCGCCGTGTCACGGGCACGCGAGAAGTACCCCCACGGGAGTCCGGCAACGGTATCCCCGAACGGCGGCCGCTTGGTCCCTCCTCTCCCGGACCGGCGGCCGCCTTCTCATGCCCCCGAGCCCAGGTGCCGCCGCCCCCGCCCTCTGCGGCGCCCTGCTCGCCTCTGCCGCGCCCCGGCCCCTGCCGCGCCTCAGCACGCCCCTGCCGTGTCCCCGTTCACGCACGTGGGTGACCCGGCGGTGGTCCTGTGGGCCGGGCCACACCGACCCGGACGTCCCGGGCATGCCAGGCGCGATAGCCTGACGGCTGGATGGATCTCTTGATACCAAGAGATCGATCAAACGCCCGGGGCAGGGACGCCCCACCGCCAGCTGTCATACGGAGAACGCCATGACCCGCACTCCCGTGAACGTCACCGTCACCGGCGCGGCCGGCCAGATCGGTTACGCCCTGCTCTTCCGCATCGCCTCCGGCCAGCTGCTCGGCGCGGACGTGCCGGTCAAACTGCGCCTCCTGGAGATCACCCCGGCGCTCAAGGCCGCCGCGGGCACCGCGATGGAGCTGGACGACTGCGCGTTCCCGCTCCTTCAGGGCATCGAGATCACCGACGACCCCAACGTGGCCTTCGACGGCGCCAACGTCGCCCTCCTCGTGGGCGCCCGCCCGCGCACCAAGGGCATGGAGCGCGGTGACCTCCTGGAGGCCAACGGCGGCATCTTCAAGCCGCAGGGCAAGGCCATCAACGACCACGCCGCGGACGACATCAAGGTCCTCGTCGTCGGCAACCCGGCCAACACCAACGCCCTGATCGCCCAGGCCGCCGCCCCGGACGTGCCGGCCGAGCGCTTCACCGCGATGACCCGCCTGGACCACAACCGCGCGCTGACCCAGCTCGCGAAGAAGACGGGCACGACGGTCGCCGACATCAAGCGCCTGACCATCTGGGGCAACCACTCCGCCACCCAGTACCCGGACATCTTCAACGCCACCATCGCCGGCAAGAACGCCGCCGAGGCCGTCAACGACGAGAAGTGGCTGGCGGAGGAGTTCATCCCCACCGTCGCCAAGCGCGGCGCCGCCATCATCGAGGCACGCGGTGCCTCGTCGGCGGCTTCCGCCGCCAATGCCGCCATCGACCACGTCCACACCTGGGTCAACGGCACCGCCGAGGGCGACTGGGCGTCCATGGGCATTCCGTCGGACGGCTCCTACGGCGTCCCGGAGGGCATCATCTCCTCCTTCCCGGTCACCACGAAGGACGGAAAGTACGAGATCGTCCAGGGCCTGGAGATCAACGAGTTCTCCCGCGCCCGCATCGACGCCTCCGTCAAGGAGCTCTCGGAGGAGCGCGAGGCGGTCCGCGGTCTCGGCCTCATCTGAGGTTGCCGCCGGCGCCGACGCCGTCAGCTCACGTGGGCCCCGTTCCGGTTCTGTCCGGAGCGGGGCCCACGTCTGTCCGCGGGGAGCGCCGACGCCGACGCCGACGCCGGCCGCGGCCCCGGCCCCGGCCCCGGCCCCGAGGGGCATGACCCGTGTCTCCGGTCCCGTCTCCCGACGCCTCCGCTTTCCCTGGAGGAGCTGACTACTCTATGGTGATGGCCCGTCACGCTCGATGCACCTGGCGGCCCTTCGCATCCCGGGAGTCGCGTGAGCACCGCATCCGTTCCACACCAGCCGCCGCACCAGCCGCAGCCGCCGCACCAGCCGCCTCCGGACCCGCTCCCGCCCGTTCCAGCACACGCCAGCGAGGCCACGAGGCTGCTGTGTGCGGGTGCCTATCTCGACCCCGGCTACCGGGCCCGAGTGATCGAGGAGCTGCACCTGAACGAGCAGCGGATCGTGGCGCCGTCCCTCGGCTTCGACGCGGCCCGCGTACTCGCCCACGCCCTGCGCGCCCGCCGGGTGGAGGCGGGCTGGGCCGCGGCCATCGTGGGCCTGTGGATCATCGGGTGGCCCCTGACCGGCGGCGTGATGGTCGTCTATCTGCTGCCCAGTCTGCTGCTGGCCTGGGCGGTGTTCCTCCGCGGTGACGACCCACAGGCATCGACCAGACGCAAGTCGGCGGCGCTCGTCGTGCGCTGGCTGGGCCGCATGGTGTTCGCGCTGTTCCTGATCGCCACGCTGGTCACCGCGTTCTCCAGCCGGGAGGACGCCGAGGCCGCGGGCGCCGGAGACGACCTGCGGGCCTATCTCCTGCGCCTGCTGCCCGAGCTGTCGCGCCAGTTCGGCGGCCACGACATGGTCACGGCGGTGCAGGCCTGGCTCGCGCTCCTGCTGTTCGTGGTGGTGGCCCTGTGCGCGGGTGCGCAGCGCAGTCAGTTCGCCCGGGCCCTGAACGGCGAGCTCTCCCCGGAGCGGTTTCCGGACGCCGTCTCCGACCCGGCGGAGCAGGCCGAGAGTCCGCGCTTCCAGCGGCTGAAGCAGCGCATCCGGCTGGAACAGCACGCCCCGATGATCACGTACCACGAGGCACACCCGTTCTGCGGTGCCGGCCAGGCGTACGACACCTGGGTACTCTCCGTGCAGATGCGTCCCGCCGACGGGCAGGAGACGCGCCCGCTGAGCAACCGGACGGTCCTGGACACCGTCCGCCCGCTCCTGGAGGGGCTGCGGTTGCCCCCGGAGTACGCGGGGCACGCGGTCCGCGACAGGCTGCGGTGGCTGGAGATCGACGAGTGCGTGTTCCTGCCCGCCGAGGGCCTGGCCCGTCGCCAGATCGCCCCGTACAGCCGGGAGGCGTTCGTGGACCACCGGGACCGCGCGGTGGAGGAAGGGGCCGAGAAACGGCGGCACTTCCTGCGGGCACGGGTCGGCGGCTGGGAGGAGGAACTGGTCGTCACCGTCTACGTGCGCGTCCACACCCAGGGCCGCATGCTCATGCTGGAGATCGCCCCGCATGTGCTGATGCCGGTGCGTGAGGACTTCAAGGACGCCGACCGCACGGCCCACCGGCTCCGCAACAGCGGCCTGCTCGGCAAGGCGACCTGGGCGGCCGGGCAGGTCCCCGCCTCGGCGGCCCGCTCCTTCCTCACCCTGTGGCAGGCCGCAGGCTACAGCTGGACACTGCTCACCGGCGGGTACGGCGCCGCCCTGCCCGACGGCCCCGCCGTCTCCGTACGGGAGCTGGGCGCGGCCCGCTCCGGGTCGCTCTTCCAGCAGATGGACGTCGACCGCTACCTGCGAAGCATCCAGGACCGCATCGCGCACGGCGTCCGGACCGCTCTGGCCGATCACGGATACCAGACCGGCGAGTTCGTCCAGAAGGTCGTCAACATCAGCAACGGCGGCGTGCACATCGACACCGTCGCGCGCAGCACCTTCGCGATCGGCACGCACGCCCGCGCGACCGCCACGGCGGACGGCGGAACGCAGGACCCGTTCACCAACTCCTCGGCCACCGGCGGCACCCGGCACCAGGCCGGCCACCCGACCGGCCCCCGAGCCGGACAGCAGAAGGGACCCGACAACGATGACCACGGCTGATGAGCCGGGCGTCAGCATGGGCGACGTCTCGCACAGCACCTTCGCCATCGGCAGCCACGCGCACGCCGAGAGCCACCACCACGCTGCCCCCCAGGACGCGGCGGACGCGGAACTGCTCGACGCGGTACGTGAGTTGCGCTCCGACCTCACCAGGGTCAGGGGCACCGACCGGATCCGGGAACTGGACGCGGCCCTGGCCGACACCGAGGAGGAGATCACCCGTACCGGAAGCGCCGCGCCGAGCAGGCGGCAGCGGCTGCGGGACCTGCTCACCGACGCCGAGTCGGTGCTGACCCTGCTGGCGTCGGCCGGGGCACTGGCCGGCCTGCTCGGGACGTGAGAAGGAGGATGGCGTGACGAACGGGGGCGGACGGTACTGGAACGAGGAAGCCCAGCGTTGGGAGGACGGCGCGACGGACACGCCCCGGGTGACCCTGCCGCCGCCCGCCCCGCCGGACCGGGAGCCCTTCGTGCCCCAGGGCGCGGTCGGGGACCCCGACGCGCGCACCGGCGAGGGGAACGTCCCGGCCCCGTCGCCGGGGCGGCACCCGTCCGGCGGTCACGGCTCCCGGACGGTGCGGACGGTCGTGGCGGCGGCGGCCGGAGTCGGGATCGCCGTCGGCCTGGTGGTGACGGTGGGCTTCGGCGGCGACAGCGGTGACCAGGATGGCGCCCCGCCCTCGAGCGCGCCCCCGGCCGCCGCGCCGTCGCCCTGGACGGACGTCCCCGAGGAGTCCGGTACGGACATCGGTACGGACATCGGTACGGACCCCGCCACCGACACCCCGACCCCGACCGCCGCCGAGCCACCGGGCGGCTACACCACCCGGCAGGACCCGGAGGGTTTCAGGATCGCCGTGCCCGACGGCTGGCTGCGCACCGCGGTCGGCTCGCGGTTCGGCATGGACGTCGTCAACTACCGCAGCGCCTCCGGTGACCGGCGGATCCAGGTGTACCAGGTGGCGGAGTCCACCCCCGAGGAGTCGGTCGAGCTGTACCTGTCCTCCGACGTGGCCAAGCCGCCCGGCTTCAGGGTGCTCAAGGTGGAGCGCGTGGACGCCCCAGTCGTCGGCGGCACCCGGATGGAGTACGTCGCAGACTCCCTCAAGGGCGAAACCGGCATCGGCGTCTGGCACGTCTACGACCAGCGCTTCGAGTCCGAGGACGGCAAGGTCTACGCCGTCGCCTCCTACGGGCCCGACGTCGACGGCGGCACCAGAGCGCTGCGCAACCTCACCACGGCACTGAAGTGGTTCTGCCCCCCGGAGGGGCACTGCCCGGCGTCTCCCTGACCCCTCCGTTTCGCCGCTTTCCTCACGTACCTCCGTGATGCGGAACACTCCCGCCCACCAATCGCGCATGCAATTGAGGGACAGGGGCATGTGCCCCACGCTTCGGGGTGACACGCATGGTCACCCCGGGTGACTGAGTGGGAACGGAAGGCATTGAGGATCATGGCGGACAGTACGGAACTCCGGGCGCGCGACACCATCCACGCCGGCGGCGAGTGGCGAGCGGCCGTCTCGGGGCACACGCGCGAGATCCTCGACCCCGCGGACGCCCTGCCGTTCGCCGTGATCGCGGAGGGCGACGAGCAGGACACCGACCTGGCGGTGGCCGCCGCCCGGCGCGCCTTCGACACGGGTGAGTGGCCGCACACCCCGGTCGCCGAACGCGCCGCCCTGCTGCGCCGCGTCGCCGACCTGCTCGTCCGCGACCGCGAGACGCTCGGCCTGCTGGAGAGCCGCGACGCCGGCAAGACCGTCGAGGAGGGGCGGGTCGACATCGACTGCGTCGCCGACGCCTTCCGCTACTTCGCCGACCTGGTCGCCGGCGAGGCCCCCGGCCGGGTCGTCGACGCCGGCTCGCCCGACATCCACAGCGTCGTCGTGCACGAGCCGGTCGGCGTCTGCTCCATGATCACGCCCTGGAACTACCCGCTCCTCCAGGCCAGCTGGAAGATCGCCCCGGCGCTCGCCGCCGGCAACACCTTCGTGATCAAGCCCAGCGAGATCACCCCGATGACCACCGTCGCCCTGATCGACCTGCTGGTCGAGGCCGGCCTCCCCACCGGCGTCGCCAACATCGTCACCGGCCCCGGCCACACCGTCGGCGCCCGGCTCGCCGAGCACCCCGACGTCGACCTGGTCTCCTTCACCGGCGGCCTGATCAGCGGCACCAAGGTCGCCCAGGCGGCCGCCGTCACCGTCAAGAAGGTCGCCCTCGAACTCGGCGGCAAGAACCCCAACGTGGTCTTCGCCGACGCCTGCGGGACCGAGGAGGGCTTCGACACCGCCGTGGACCAGGCCCTCAACGCCGCCTTCATCCACAGCGGCCAGGTCTGCTCCGCCGGCGGCCGGCTCATCGTCGAGGAGTCGGTCCGCGAGCGCTTCGTCGCCGAACTCGCCCGCCGCGCCGCGAGGATCCGCCTCGGCCGCGGCACCGAGGACGGCGTCGAGTGCGGCCCGCTCGTCTCCGAGCAGCAGCGTGCCAAGACCGAGGACTACGTCGCCTCCGCGCTGGCCGAGGGCGCCGAACTGCGCTGCGGCGGCAAGCGCCCCGAGCCGTCCCCCCAGCGACCGGAGAGCGGCTACTTCTACGAGCCGACCGTCCTCGACCACTGCCACCGCGAGATGAAGGTCGTGCGGGAGGAGGTCTTCGGACCGGTGCTCACCGTCGAGACCTTCCGTACCGAGGACGAGGCCGTAGCCCTCGCCAACGACACCGAGTACGGTCTGGCCGGTGCCGTCTGGACCGCCGACGCGGGACGGGCCCGCCGGGTCGCGGGCCGGCTCCGTCACGGCACCGTCTGGATCAACGACTTCCACCCCTACCTCCCGCAGGCGGAGTGGGGCGGCTTCGGCAAGAGCGGCGTCGGCCGCGAACTGGGTCCCGCGGGCCTTGCCGAGTACCGCGAGAGCAAGCACGTCTACCAGAACCTCGCCCCGAAGCCCGTCCGCTGGTTCACCGGCTGACCCGGGCTCAGCTCCAACGCGGCTCACCGCGCCCGGGCTCAGCACCAACGCGGCTCACCGCGCCCGGGCTCAGTTCCGGCGTGCCTCACCGCGCCCTCCCGGCGCGCACTCTCCCGCCCGTGTCCGCCGCCGCACCTCCCCACCCGGCTCCCCACCCGGCTTCCCACCCAGCTCCCCACCCAGCTTCCCACCCAGGTCCCCGTCCGCTCACCCTCTGGAGTACCTCCATGCCCGAGACCACCCATGTCTACGACTACGTCGTCATCGGCGGCGGCACCGCGGGATCGGTGATCGCCTCCCGCCTCACCGAGAACCCGGACGTCACCGTCGCGGTCATCGAGGGCGGGCCCAGCGACGTCGGCCGCGACGACGTGCTGACCCTGCGCCGTTGGATGGGCCTGCTCGGCGGGGAGCTGGACTACGACTACCCGACCACCGAACAGCCACGCGGCAACTCGCACATCCGGCACAGCCGCGCCCGGGTGCTCGGCGGCTGCTCCTCCCACAACACGCTCATCGCCTTCAAGCCGCTGCCGTCCGACTGGGACGAGTGGGAGGCGGCCGGCGCCAAGGGCTGGGGCGCGGTGCCGATGGAGGCGTACTACGCGCGCCTCAAGAACAACATCGTCCCGGTCGACGAGAAGGACCGGAACGCCATCGCCCGCGACTTCGTCGACTCCGCGCAGAAGGCCCTGGAGGTGCCCCTCGTCGAGGGCTTCAACAAGAAGCCGTTCACCGAGGGCGTCGGCTTCTTCGACCTCGCCTACCACCCCGAGGACAACAAGAGGTCGTCGGCGTCGGTGGCGTACCTGCACCCGGTGATGGACGAGCGCCCCAACCTCACGATCATGCTGGAGACCTGGGCGTACAAGCTCCAGCTCGACGGCACCCGCGCCGAGGGCGTCCACGTCCGCACCAGGGACGGCGAGGAGATCCTCGTCCGGGCGCGGAACGAGGTCGTACTCTGCGCCGGTGCGGTCGACTCGCCCCGCCTGCTGCTGCACTCGGGCATCGGCCCCCGCGAGGACCTCGAGGCGCTCGGCATACCCGTGGCGCTCGACCTGCCCGGTGTGGGCGAGAACCTGCTCGACCACCCCGAGTCGGTGATCGTGTGGGAGACCAACGGGCCCATCCCGGACAACTCCGCGATGGACTCCGACGCCGGTCTGTTCGTGCGCCGCGACCCCGAACACCCGGGCCCCGACCTGATGTTCCACTTCTATCAGATCCCGTTCACGGACAACCCGGAGCGCCTCGGCTACGAACGCCCGGAGTTCGGCGTCTCCATGACCCCGAACATCCCCAAGCCGAAGTCCCGTGGCCGGCTCTACCTGACCAGCGCCGACCCCTCCGTGAAGCCCGCCCTGGACTTCCGCTACTTCACCGACGAGGACGACCACGACGGCCGCACCCTCGTCGACGGCATCCGCATCGCCCGCGAGGTCGCCAGGACCGAGCCGCTGGCCGGCTGGCTCAAGCGCGAGGTCAGCCCCGGCCCGGACGTCACCGGCGACGAGGAGCTGAGCGAGTACGCCCGCAAGGTCGCCCACACCGTCTACCACCCGGCGGGCACCTGCAGGATGGGCGCCGCCACCGACGAGCAGGCCGTCGTCGACCCCGAGCTGCGCGTCCGCGGCCTGACGGGCCTCCGCGTCGCCGACGCCTCCGTCTTCCCGACCATGCCCGCCGTGAACCCGATGATCGGTGTGCTCATGGTCGGCGAGCGCGCCGTCGAGCTGATCGGCGGTGACGCCCGATGAGCGCCACCACCAACGCCAGTACGCCGCCGGGTACCGACGGCGGCGACGAGTCCACCGCTCCCGTCTTCTCCGTGGACGGCCTGTGGAAGGTCTTCGGCCCGAAGGCCGCCCGGATCCCCGCCGACCCCGAGCTGAGTGCCCTGGGCCCGGCCGAGCTGCGCTCGCGCACCGGCTGCACGGCCGCCGTGGCGGACGTCTCCTTCGACGTCCACAAGGGCGAGGTCTTCGTCGTCATGGGCCTGTCCGGCTCCGGCAAGTCCACCCTCGTACGCTGCCTGACCCGGCTGATCGAGCCGACGGCCGGGTCCATCGCCATCGACGGCGAGGACGTCCGCGCGATGGACAGGTCCCGG
Source organism: Streptomyces marokkonensis (assembly GCF_039539045.1). Lineage (NCBI taxonomy): Bacteria > Bacillati > Actinomycetota > Actinomycetes > Kitasatosporales > Streptomycetaceae > Streptomyces > Streptomyces marokkonensis. The sequence continues at coordinate 22,571 of NZ_BAABCQ010000004.1, read as the reverse complement.
CTGCGTGAACTGCGCCGCCACCGTGCCGCGATGGTCTTCCAGCACTTCGGCCTGCTTCCGCACCGCAGTGTCCTGGACAACGTGGCGTACGGCCTGGAGGTCCAGGGCATGGGCCGCGCCGAGCGCCGCGAGCGCGCCGCCGCCATCGTCGCCAAGGTAGGCCTGGAGGGCCTGGAGCACCGACGCCCCGGCCAGCTCTCCGGCGGCCAGCGCCAGCGCGTCGGCCTCGCCCGCGCCCTCGCCGTCGACCCCGAGGTGCTGCTCTTCGACGAGCCGTTCAGCGCGCTCGACCCGCTGATCCGGCGCGACATGCAGGAGGAGGTCGTCCGGCTGCACCGCGAGGAGGGCCGCACGATGGTCTTCATCACCCACGACCTCCAGGAAGCCCTCAAGCTCGGCGACCGCATCGCCCTGATGCGCGACGGCCGCGTGGTCCAGCTCGGCACCCCGGAGGAGATCGTCGGCTCGCCCGCCGACGACTACGTCCGCGAGTTCGTCCGCGACGTGCCCCGCGAGCAGGTCCTCACCGTCCGTACGGCCATGCGCCCGGCCTCCTCGGCCGACGAGGCCGGCACCGGCCCCGCGCTCCGGCCCGACGCCACGGTGTCGGAGGCCATCGAGGCCGTCGCCCGGGCAGGCACCCCGGCCCGTGTGATGGACGACGGCCGCTGCCTGGGCGTGGTCGACGCGGATGCCCTGCTGGAGGTGGTGGCCGGTGTGGCCGCGCCCGGCCGTGCGGCCGGGGCGGCACGGGAGGGCGCAGGGGCGGCACCGGAGGAGCGCCGCGAGCCGACCACCCCGCTCCCCGCCACCAGCGGGGAGCCGGTCTAGTGACAACGATCACCGCACCGGCCCGGAAGTCCGCCCCGTCAGGCATCCTCACCAACCCGGCCGCCCGCAAGCTCCTGGTACTGGCCCTCGCGGCAGCCGTCCTCGTCCCCCTCGCCGTATCCCAGTGGGGCGGCACCACCTGGCCGGCCGCCCTCACCGTCGACGTCTCCGAGCCGCTCGGCAGGGCCAGCGACTGGATCATCGACAACCGCGACAGCCACCCGCTGTTCCTCTACTTCTTCGGCCACGTCAGCAACGTCGTCGTCATCGCCGTACGCGCCGTGTACCTCACCCTCCTCGCCGTCGGCTGGGCCGGGGTCACCGCGATCGGCGCCCTGATCGCCTGGCGCGTGGCCGGCGTGCGGTCGGCCCTCGGCACCGCGGCCGCGTTCCTGGCCTGCGGTCTGCTCGGCATGTGGGTGCCGACCATGCAGACCCTCGCGCTGATGGTCGTCTCCGTCCTCGCGTCGGTCCTCGTCGGTGCCCTGCTGGGCCTGGCCGCGGGTCTCTCCGACCGGATGGACCGCGTCCTGCGCCCGGTGCTCGACACCATGCAGGTGCTGCCCGCCTTCGCCTACCTCCTCCCCGTGGTCCTGGTCTTCGGCATCGGCGTCCCCGCGGCCGTCCTGGCCACCGTCGTCTACGCCGCCCCGCCCATGGCCCGGCTCACCGCCCTCGGCCTGCGCGGCGCCGACAAGGAGGTGCTGGAGGCCGTCGAGTCGCTCGGCACCACCGCCCGCCAGCGGCTGCTGACCGCCCGCATCCCGCTGGCCCGCAAGGAACTGCTCCTCGGCGTCAACCAGACGATCATGATGGCGCTCTCCATGGCCGTCATCGCCTCCGTCATCGGCGCCGGCGGCCTCGGTGACCGCGTCTACCAGGCGCTCGCCTCGGTCGACGTGGGCGCGGCGCTCGCGGCCGGCATCCCGATCGTGCTGCTCGCCGTCGTCCTGGACCGCGTGACCGGCGCGGCGGGGGAGCGGCTCGGCGAGACCGGGAAGTCGCCGCTGACCTGGCTGTACGCCCTGGCCGCCGCCGCGGCCGTCGCGGTCGCCGGACGGATCGCCGGGTTCCTCGACTGGCCCGACGCGTGGGAGGTGAACATCGCCGAACCCGTCAACCGGGCCGTCGACTGGATGACCGCCCACCTCTACTCCGGCGTCCCCGTCGTCGGCGGCACCGCCGACTGGGCCGCCCACTTCACCAGCGGCGTTCTCAACCCGCTGAGGGACGGCCTGCAGTGGCTGCCCTGGTGGTCCGTACTCCTCGTCGTCGCCGCCCTGGCCTGGCTGATCGGCACCTGGCGCACCGCGCTCACCGCCGTCCTCGCCATGGCCGCGATCGGCGTGCTCGGCGTGTGGAAGCCGTCCCTGGACACGCTTTCGCAGGTCCTCGCCGCCGTCGCCGTGACGCTGGTCATCGGCTTCGCCGCGGGCATCGCCGCCGCCCGCAGCGACCGCTTCGAGCGCGCGCTGCGGCCCGTCCTGGACGTGTTCCAGACGATGCCGCAGTTCGTGTACCTGATCCCGGTCGTCGCCCTCTTCGGCGTGGGCCGCGCCCCGGCCGTGGCCGCCGCGGTCGTCTACGCCCTCCCGGCCGTGGTCCGCATCACCGCCCAGGGGCTGCGCCAGGTCGACCCGGCCGCCATGGAGTCGGCCCGCTCGCTCGGCGCCACCAGCGGGCAGCAACTGCGGCAGGTCCAGCTTCCGCTGGCCCGCCGGTCCCTGCTGCTCGCCGTCAACCAGGGCGTCGTCCTCGTCCTCGCCGTCGTCATCATCGGCGGCCTGGTGGGCGGTGGCGCGCTCGGCTACCAGGTCGTCTTCGGCCTGGCCCAGGGCGACCTGGCGACCGGCCTGGTGGCCGGCGCGGCGATCGTCTGCCTCGGCCTGATGCTCGACCGGGTCACCCAGCCGACCGAACGCCGTCCGAGGAAGGGAGCCTGACATGCGGATGCGTACGACCTCCGCGCTCGCGGGCGTGGCCGCGCTGACGCTGCTGACCGGCTGCGGTGCCGCCGACATGACCAAGCAGGCGTCCCCGTACGCGGGCGCCCAGGGTGCCAGGACGGTGACCCTCTCCGTGCAGTCCTGGGTCGGCGCACAGGCCAACGTGGCCGTCGCCCAGTACCTGCTGGAGCACGAGCTCGGGTACCGCGTCGACACCGTCCAGGTCGACGAGGTCCCCGCCTGGGACGCGCTCAGCCAGGGCCGAGTCGACGCCATCCTCGAGGACTGGGGCCATCCCGAGCAGGAGCAGCGCTACGTCGAGGACAAGAAGACCATCACCCCCGGAGGCGACCTCGGCGTCACCGGGCACATCGGCTGGTTCGTCCCGACGTACTTCGCGAAGAAGCACCCGGACGTGACGGACTGGAAGAACCTGAACAAGTACGCCGAACTGCTGCGCACCGCGGAGAGCGGCGACAAGGGCCAGCTGATGGACGGCTCCCCGTCCTACGTCACCAACGACAAGGCGCTGGTGGAGAACCTCGACCTGGACTACAAGGTCGTCTTCGCCGGCTCCGAGGCCGCCCAGATCACCCAGATGCAGCAGTTCGCCAAGGAGAAGAAGCCCTTCCTGAGCTACTGGTACACCCCCCAGTGGCTCTTCGAGAAGGTGCCGATGACCGAGGTGAAGCTGCCGCCGTACGAGGAGGGCTGCGACGCCGACCCGGCGAAGGTCGACTGCGCCTACCCGGTCACCGAACTGCAGAAGTACCTCAACGCCGACTTCGCGGAGAACGGCGGCGAGGCCGCGGAGTTCCTCAAGGACTTCAAGTGGACGACCGAGGACCAGAACCAGGTCTCTCTCATGATCGCCGAGCAGAAGATGCGGCCCGAGGAGGCGGCGGAGAAGTGGGTGGACAGCCACGAGTCCGTCTGGAAGAAGTGGCTGCCCTGACCCTCACTTCACGAGTCCGGCCGCGATCTCCCGCAGCGCACCCGCCGCACGCCGCTGGAGTCCCGGCCCGAACGTGACGCGGGTGGCCCCGAGTCCGCCGAGTTCGGCGGGCGAGGGGCCTTCCCCGGGCAGCGCGCCCACGTTGACCGGCCCCTGGATCCCGGCCCGCAGCAGCGGCAGTACACCGGCCGGGGCGAAGATCGGGTACACGCAGTCGGCGCCGGCGGCGACGTACAGCGCGGCCCGCCCGATCGCCGCCTCCGGGTCGTCGACGCCCCTGACGAACGTGTCGACCCGGGCGTTGACGAAGAGTCGGTCCCCGGCCGCCGCCCGGACCTCGGCCAGCCACTCGGCGTGCTCGTGCGGGTCCTTGAGCACCCCGTCGACGGAGTCCTCCAGGTTGCAGCCCACTACGCCGGCCTCCAGCAGCCGCTCCACCAGTTCCTTCGGCGCCAGCCCGTACCCGTCCTCGACGTCCGCCGACACGGGTACGTCCACGGCCCGCGCGATCCGCGCGACGGCCGCGAACATCTCGTCGGCCGGGGTCGCCCCGTCCTCGTACCCCAGCGACGCCGCCACGCCCGCGCTGGGCGTCGCGAGCGCAGGGAACCCGGCCTCGGCGAGGACGCGGGCGCTCGCCGCGTCCCAGGGGCCGGGCAGCACGAGGGGGTCGCCCGGGGCGCGGCCGTGGTGAAGGGCGCGGAAGCGGTCCGCCCCGCTCACCGTCACGCGTGCTGCCCCGGGGTGTAGTGGCCCGGCGTCAGCCGGCACGTCACGCCGAACCGGTTCCAGGCGTTGATCACCGTGATCGCGGCGATCAGCTGGGCCAGCTCGGCCTCGTCGAAGTACTTCGCGGCCTTCCCGTACACCTCGTCCGGCACGAAACCGTCCGTCAGGACGGTGACCGCCTCGGTCAGCTCGATCGCCGCGAGCTCCTTCTCCGTGTAGAAGTGCCGTGACTCCTCCCAGGCGGCCAGCTGCACGATCCGCTCCACGCTCTCACCGGCCGCGAGGGCGTCCTTGGTGTGCATGTCCAGGCAGAAGGCGCAGTGGTTGAGCTGGGAGGCACGGATCTTCACCAGCTCACTCAGCTTCGGGTCCAGCCCCTGGTTGGCCGCCTTCTCCAGTCGGAGCATCGCCTTCCAGACCTCGGGTGCGTGCTTGGCCCACTCCAGCCGGGGGGCCTCTTCGGGGGCGAAGGCGTCGGGAGCCGCGGTGGTGTTCTCGTTCGTCGTCATGCTTCGAGACTAGAAGCGAGGCAGCCCACGGGTATGGTCCATTTCCATGGGGAAATCATGGGCCACTTCCGGCGTCGACCTGCACCTGGACCGTTCCGGCCCCGGACTGCGCCGCGGCCTCACCGACGCCCTGCGCGAGGCCGTCCGCGGCGGCCGGCTGGCTCCCGGCACCCGGCTGCCCTCCTCACGCTCGCTCGCCGCCGACCTGGGCGTGGCGCGCAACACGGTGGCCGAGGTCTACGCCGACCTGGTCGCCGAGGGCTGGCTCGCCGCCCGTCAGGGATCCGGCACCCGAGTGGCCGACCGCACGCCCGCCACGCCCGACCGCACGCCCGCCACGCCCGGCCGCGCACCCGCCACCCCCGACCGTACGCCCGCCACCCCCGGCACCCACGACCACGCACCCGCCACCCCCGACCGCATCCCCGGCAGCCACGTCCACCACCCGGCATCACCCCGCCCGGCATCACCCCGCCCGGCACCGCACCGGCGTGAGCCGGGCCGGCCGGCCTACGACCTCGTCCCCGGGACGCCGGAACTCGCCTCGTTCCCCCGGGCCCAGTGGCTGCGGGCGGCCCGCCGCGCCCTGACCGCCGCCCCCGACCGGGCCCTCGGCTACGGCGACCCCCGCGGCCGCGTCGAACTGCGCACCGCGCTCGCCGGTTACCTCTCCCGCGCCCGCGGTGTGCACGCCGACCCGGACAGGATCGTCGTCTGCGCCGGCTTCCTCGGCGGCCTCGGCGTCCTCGCCGAACTGTTGCGGCACCGGGGAGCGCGCTCCGTGGCGGTCGAGTCCTACGGCCTTCCCCACCACCGCCGGCTGCTCGCGCGCGCGGGCTGCGACACGCCGCCACTGCCGTTCGACGATCGGGGCACCCTCCCCCTCGCCGACCCGGCCGCCGCCCGGGCCGCCCTGCTGACGCCCTCCCACCAGTTCCCGCTGGGCCTCCCGCTGCTCCCCGAGCGCCGGACCGCGCTGATCGACTGGGCGCGCCGCACCGGCGGGCTGGTCCTGGAGGACGACTACGACGGCGAACTCCGCTACGACCGCCAGCCCGTCGGAGCCCTCCAGGGCCTGGACCCCGACCGCGTCGTCTATCTGGGCACCGCCAGCAAGTCCCTCGCCCCCGCGCTGCGCCTGGGCTGGCTGGTGCTGCCGCCCTCGCTCGTCGAGGACGCCATGGACTGCATGGCGGGCCGCACCCCGGGCGCGCTCGACCAGCTGACCCTCGCGGAGTTCCTCGGCTCCGGCGACTACGACCGGCACGTCAGAGCCGCCCGGCTGCGCTACCGACGCCGCCGCGACTCCCTGGTCGCCGCCCTCGCCGAGCGCGCCCCCGAGGTGCGCGTCACCGGCATCGCCGCCGGACTGCACGCCGTCCTCCGACTGCCCCCCGGCACCGAGCAGCAGGTCGTCCGGGCCGCCGCCTGGAACGGCCTCGCGGTTCACGGCCTGTCCACGTTCCGGCACCCGGACGCCGCCGTCGCCCCGCTGGACGCCCTCGTCGTCGGTTACGGCACCCCGCCCGAGCACGCCTGGGCAGGGGCCCTGGACGCGCTCTGCCGGGCGCTGCCGTAGAGTCCCCCGGCGGCGGTCGTACACTCGATCGGTCCAACCATCGGCCCAACCATCGGCCCAACTGACGTACAGAAGCGCGGACAACGGGGGAGACGGACATGGCAGAGACCCGGCGACGGCTGCGGTCGAGCACCGTGGTGCTCGGCGGCATGGGAGTGCTCGCGGCGACCCTGAGCGCCTGCGGCTCGGACCCCGACCGGCGCTGCGTGGACCGCGACAGCTACGACTACATCTACGGCTACAAGGTCGTCGCCGACAAGAACTGCAAGTCGGGCTCGTCCGGCGGCTCGTACGGCAAGGGCGGCAAGAAGTCCGGCTCCAAGGTGGGCGACGCCGACTGGTACTACGACGGCGACGTCAGCAACGGCTGGGCCGACTCCGGCACCTTCAGCCGCGAAGAGGCCGTCGACCGCGGCGGATTCGGCTGCTCCGGCTCCGGCAGCGGCGGCGGCTGAGCCCGGTCATGGAACGCCGCACCACCGATCCCCGCCCCGGCTGGCAGCAGACCGTGGAGGAGCAGGGCTGCATCTACCCCCTGACCCGCTACCCCGACGACTCCCTGCGCCCCTACTGGGACGAGAGCGCCTACTACGTCTTCTCCCTCCCGGAGGTCGAGGCGCTGGAAGAGGTCGTCGAGGAGCTCCACCGCATGTGCCTGGCGGCGGCCGAGCACATCGTCACCGCCGGCCGCTTCGCCGACCTCGGCATCACCGACCCGCGCGTGGTCCGGGCGGTCACCGAGGCCTGGCGGCGCCGCGCCGAACTCCCCTCCGTCTACGCCCGCTTCGACCTGCGCTACGACGGGACGGGGCCCGCCAAGCTCCTGGAGTACAACGCGGACACCCCGACCTCCCTCGTCGAGGCGGCGTCCCCGCAGTGGTTCTGGATGGAGGAGTGCTTCCCCGGCGCCGACCAGTGGAACAGCCTCCACGAGCGCCTCGTCGACGCCTGGAAGAAGCAGGCAGCCCTCCTTCCGCCCGGCAGCCCGCTGTACTTCGCGCACTCCACGGACGACGAGCTCGGCGAGGACCTCATGACGGTCGCCTACCTCAAGGAGACCGCCGAGCAGGCCGGCCTGGAGACCGACTGGATGCCCGTGGAGGAGATCGGCTGGGACCGCCTGTCCGGCCGCTTCGTCGACAACAGGCTCCGTTTCATCCGCAGCATCTTCAAGCTGTACCCCTGGGAGTGGCTCACCACCGACCGCTTCGCCGACCACGTCCTGGACACCCTCGACAACGGCGGCGGCACCGGAACCACCCTGTGGATCGAGCCCGCCTGGAAGATGCTGCTCAGCAACAAGGCCCTGCTGGCGATCCTCTGGGAGCTGTACCCCGGCCACCCCAATCTCCTCCCGGCCTACCTCGACGGCCCGAGGGAGCTGGCCGGCACGGCGGGCTACGTCGCCAAGCCCCTGCTGGGCCGCGAGGGCGCGGGCGTCACGCTCCACGAGCCCGGCGCCGCCCCCGTCGTACGGGACGAGCCCTGCTGCTACCAGGAACTGGCCCCCCTGCCCGACTTCGACGGCAACCGCGTCGTCCTGGGCGCCTGGGTGGTGGAGAACGAGTCGGCGGGCCTGGGCATCAGGGAGTCGTCGGGCCTGGTGACGGACGAGTACGCCCGCTTCCTGCCCCACGTGATCCTGTGAGGAGACCCGACCCGACCCGACCCGACCGGCGCTCCCGCATCGCGGACACCCACGGCGCCCGCCGGACGCACCCGGTACGCTGACCGCGGGCCGTGACTGGCGCGCTAGGGATGGGACGAACCATCGGGAAGCGGCCCCCGGACCCGCACCGCCGGGACCGGCACTGTGCCGTGCGCCTGGGCCGTACCGTGAACGCCGAACGCCACGTCCCGGAGGTCCCGATGCCCGCCGAGCAGCCCCTCTCCACCGAGTCCACCGCCTACCGCGCCGCCCTCGACGTGATCCGCGCCGTCGAGCCGCGCGTCGCCGACGCCATCGGCCAGGAGGTCGCCGACCAGCGCGAGATGCTCAAGCTGATCGCCTCCGAGAACTACGCCTCCCCGGCCACCCTCCTGGCGATGGGCAACTGGTTCAGCGACAAGTACGCCGAGGGCACCATCGGCCGCCGCTTCTACGCCGGCTGCCGCAACGTCGACACCGTCGAGTCGCTGGCCGCCGAGCACGCCCGCGAGCTCTTCGGCGCCCGGCACGCCTACGTCCAGCCGCACTCCGGCATCGACGCCAACCTCGTCGCCTTCTGGGCCGTCCTCGGCGCCCGCGTCGAGGTGCCCTTCCTGGAGAAGACCGGCGTCCGCCAGGTCAACGACCTGACCGACGCCGACTGGGCCGAGCTGCGCCAGGCCTTCGGCAACCAGCGCATGCTCGGCATGTCCCTGGACGCCGGCGGCCACCTCACCCACGGCTTCCGCCCGAACATCTCCGGCAAGATGTTCGACCAGCGCTCCTACGGCACCGACCCGGCCACCGGCCTGATCGACTACGAGGCCCTGCGCGCCTCCGCCCGCGAGTTCAAGCCGCTGATCATCGTCGCCGGCTACTCCGCGTACCCCCGCCTGGTGAACTTCCGGATCATGCGCGAGATCGCCGACGAGGTCGGCGCGACCCTCATGGTCGACATGGCGCACTTCGCCGGCCTGGTCGCCGGCAAGGTGCTGACCGGCGACTTCGACCCGGTCCCGCACGCCCAGATCGTGACGACGACCACCCACAAGTCCCTGCGCGGCCCGCGCGGCGGCATGGTCCTGTGCGACGACTCCCTCAAGGACCAGGTCGACCGCGGTTGCCCGATGGTCCTCGGCGGCCCGCTCCCGCACGTCATGGCCGCCAAGGCCGTCGCCCTCGCCGAGGCCCGGCAGCCCGCGTTCCAGGACTACGCGCGGCGCATCGTCGACAACGCCCGCGCGCTCGCCGAAGGCCTGACCAAGCGCGGCGCCACCCTGGTGACCGGCGGCACGGACAACCACCTCAACCTGATCGACGTGGCGTCCTCCTACGGCCTCACCGGCCGCCAGGCCGAGGCCGCGCTCCTCGACTCCGGCATCGTCACCAACCGCAACGCCATCCCCGCCGACCCGAACGGCGCCTGGTACACCTCCGGCATCCGCGTCGGCACCCCGGCGCTCACCACCCGCGGCCTGGGCACGGCGGAGATGGACGAGGTCGCGGGCCTGATCGACCGGGTCCTGACCACCACCGAGGCCGGCACCACCAAGTCGGGCGCCCCCTCGAAGGCGGCGCACGTCCTGGACGCGAAGACCGCGGACGAGATCTCGCACCGCGCGACGGACCTGGTGGCGGGCTTCCCGCTCTACCCGGAGATCGACCTCGGCTGAGGTCGCCTACCAGGGGAACGAGCCTGTGGCGGAACCTGAGACAATGGCGCGTATGGCCTCTGAACGTCCCCGCGTGCTCTCCGGTATCCAGCCGACCTCAGGCTCGTTCCACCTCGGCAACTACCTCGGTGCCGTCCGCCAGTGGGTCGACATGCAGAACACCCACGACGCGTTCTACATGGTCGTCGACCTGCACGCGATCACGGTCCCGCAGGACCCGAAGCAGCTCCGCGAGAACACCCGCGTCGCCGTGGCCCAACTCCTCGCGGCCGGACTCGACCCGGACCGGTGCACGCTGTTCGTCCAGAGCCACGTCCCCGAGCACGCCCAGCTCGGCTGGCTGATGAACTGCATCACCGGCTTCGGCGAGGCGTCCCGGATGACCCAGTTCAAGGACAAGTCCGCCAAGCAGGGCAGCGACCGCACCACCGTCGGCCTGTTCACGTACCCGATGCTGATGGTCGCCGACATCCTGCTCTACCAGGCCGACCAGGTCCCCGTCGGCGAGGACCAGCGCCAGCACCTGGAGCTGACCCGCGACCTCGCCGACCGCTTCAACCAGTCCTACGGCGACACCTTCACCGTCCCGAGCGCGTACATCCTCAAGGAGACGGCGAAGATCTACGACCTGCAGGAACCGACCGCCAAGATGAGCAAGTCGGCGGCCACCCCCAAGGGCCTGATCAACCTGCTCGACGAGCCGAAGGCCACGGCCAAGAAGGTGAAGAGCGCGGTCACCGACACCGACACCGTGATCCGCTTCGACCGCGAGCACAAGCCCGGCGTCAGCAACCTGCTGTCGATCTACTCCACCCTCACCGGCGCGACGATCCCGGAGCTGGAGCAGAAGTACGAGGGCAAGGGCTACGGCGCGCTGAAGACGGACCTCGCCGAGGTCGTCGTGGAGTTCGTCACGCCGTTCCGGGAGCGCACCCAGCAGTACCTGGACGATTCGGAGACCCTCGACGCGATCCTGGCCAAGGGAGCGGAGAAGGCGCGTGCCGTCGCCGCGGAGACCCTCGCCCGGGCGTACGACGGGTTGGGATTCCTGGCCGCCAAGCACTGAGCGGCGGCACCACCCGGAGCAGCCGCGGCACCGACCGGAGCAATGCCCGGAGCAGCGCCCGACCAGCGTCCGGCCACGGCCCGAACGCCACCCCGCGCTGATCCCGGCACCCCCAGTGCGCCCCGGCACGCCGCCGTAGCGCTGCACATCACTCCGGTTGCGCCTGCCCCGGGCCCGGTCGTGGCCTTACAGTCGATATCCGGGTGTCCGACACAGCGACACACGACGAGTGACACGTGACGACAGGAGACGACGTGGGGACCGTAACGATCGGCGTGTCGATCGCGGTCCCGGAGCCTCACGGCAGCAAGCTCCAGCAGCTGCGCGCGGGCTTCGGTGACGCCGCTGCTCACGGCATCCCCACGCATGTCACCCTGTTGCCGCCGACCGAGGTCGACGGCGCCGCGCTGCACGCGATCGAGGCGCACCTGGCGGAGGTGGCGGCGCGCGGCCGGCCCTTCCCGATGCGGCTGTCCGGCACCGGGACCTTCCGGCCGCTGTCGCCCGTGGTCTTCGTCCAGGTGGTCGAGGGCGCCGCGGCCTGCTCCTGGCTGCAGAAGCGCGTCCGTGACACCTCCGGGCCGGTCCCCCGCGAACTGCAGTTCCCGTACCACCCGCACGTCACCGTGGCGCACGGTATCGAGGAAGCGGCGATGGACCGCGCCTACGAGGAGCTGTCCGACTACGAGGCCCAGTGGCCCTGCACCGGCTTCGCGCTCTACGAGCAGGGCGCCGACGGGGTGTGGCGCAAGCTGCGCGAGTTCCCCTTCGGCAGCACCACGGTGCCCCCGCAGGCGGGCCGCGTGGAGAGCGGCTCCCTGCCGGTCCGCCAGCCCCTGCCCGGGGCCTCGGACGGTCTTGAGCCTCGGACGGCCTCAGGCCTCGGACGGCCTTGAGCCCCGGACGGGCTCACACCGGCAGCCGACGGAACACCGCCCGCGGCAGATGCCGCAGCGCCGACATCACCACGCGCAGCGCACCGGGCACCCACACGGTCTCCGAGCGGCGCCGCAGCCCCACCTCGATGGCCGTGGCGACCGCCTCCGGCGTCGTGGCGAGCGGCGCCTCCTCCAGCCCGGCGGTCATCCGCGACCGCACGAACCCGGGGCGTACGACCATGACGTGCACGCCGGTGCCGTGCAGCGCGTCGCCGAGGCCCTGCGCGAAGGCGTCCAGGCCGGCCTTGCTGGAACCGTAGATGAAGTTGGCGCGGCGGGCCCGCTCCCCGGCCACCGAGGAGAGCACCACCAGGGAGCCATGGCCCTGCGCCTGGAGCGCGCGGGCGCTGACCAGGCCGGCCGAGACCGCGCCGGTGTAGTTGGTCTGCGCGACCCGCACGGCGTTCAGCGGCTCGCGCTCGTCGTGCGCCTGGTCGCCCAGGACACCGAAGGCCAGCAGCACCAGGTCGATGTCGCCCTCGGCGAATACCTTGCCGAGGGCCGCCTCGTGGGACTCGGTCTCGAGCGCGTCGAAGACGACGGTGCGCACCTCGGCGCCGAGACCGCGCAGTTGCTCGGCGGCCCCGTCCAGGGCGGGGGAGGGGCGACCGGCCAGCCACACGGTGCGGGTGCGGCGGGCGACCAGACGGCGCGCGGTGGCGAGCGCGATCTCGGACGTACCGCCGAGGACGAGAAGGGACTGGGGGATGCCGAAGGCGTCCTTCACGACAGCTCCTGGAGTTTGTGGAGAGGGGCCTGGAGGCGGCCTGGAGGGGCCTGGAGGGGCCTGGAGGGGTCCTGAAGGGGCTCCTAGAGGCCGAGGCGCCGGGACAGGTCCGAGACGAACACCCCGCGCGGGTCCAGCTCCGCGCGCAGCGCGCGGAAGTCGTCCAGACGCGGGTACATCGAGGCGAGCAGCTCCGGCCGCAGCCGGGAGTCCTTGGCGAGGTAGACCCGGCCGCCGGCCGCCACCACCTCCTCGTCGAGGCCGTCGAGGAAGGAGCCGAGGCCCGGCAGGCCCGCCGGGATGTCCAGGGCGAGGGTCCAGCCGGGCACCGGGAAGGAGAGCCAGCCCGGGTCGCCGTCCCCGAACCGCTTGAGGACGGCGAGGAAGGACGGGCAGCGGTGCTCGGCGATGCGCCGCACGATCCGGCGCAGGGCGTCCTCCCGGCCGTGCCCGACGACGAACTGGTACTGCACGAAGCCGCCGCGGCCGTAGATCCGGTTCCAGTGCGGGACCCCGTCCAGGGGGTGGAAGAAGGTGGAGATCCGCTGGAGCTGCCCGGTACGCCCGCGGGGGGCCCTGCGGTACCAGAACTCGTTGAACAGGCCCACCGTCGTCCGGCTGAGCAGCCCGTCCGGGACGAGGTCGGGGGCGGCCGGGAGACGCGAGGTGCGGAACGTCAGCGGGGCCCGCCGCACGCGGGAACGGGCGGGCAGCGCGTCCAGCGGGGCGTGGTCGCCCCGGGTGAGCACCGCGCGGCCGGTCGCGGCACCGCGCGCGAGGAGGTCGATCCAGGCGACCGAGTAGCGGTAGCGGTGGTCGCCGTCCGTCAGGCGTGCCATCAGGTCGTCCAGGTCGGCGGCGCGCTCGGTGTCGACCGACATCAGCGCGGTCTCGACCGGCTGGAGCCGTACGGTCGCGGTGAGGATCACACCGGTCAGGCCCATGCCGCCGGCGGTCGCGTCGAACAGCGGCGTGCCCCGGTCCACGGTGCGGACCCGGCCGTCGGCGGTGAGCAGCTCGAAAGAGAGCACGTGCCGGGCGAAGGAGCCCGACACGTGGTGGTTCTTGCCGTGGATGTCCGCGCCGATCGCCCCGCCGACCGTCACGTAGCGGGTGCCTGGCGTCACCGGCACGAACCAGCCGAGCGGCAGCAGCACCTCCATCAGCCGGTGCAGGGAGACCCCCGCGTCGCAGAGCACGGTGCCGCCGGCGACGTCGATGGCGTGGACGCGGTCCAGGGCCGTCATGTCGAGCACGTCGCCCCCCGCGTTCTGCGCGGCGTCCCCGTACGCCCGTCCCAGGCCCCTGGGGATACCACCGCGGGCTCCGCAGCGCCGGACGGCGACGGCGGCCTCCTCGTACGTCCGCGGGCGGACCAGCCGGGCGGCGGTGGGCGCGGTGCGGCCCCAGCCCGTGACAGGACCCCACTCGGCGTCGGACCCCCGTCCGGCGTCGGCATCCCACTCGGCGTCGGCATCCCACTCGGCGTCGGCATCCCACTCGGCGTCGGAACCCCGCCCGGCGTCCGGATCCCACTGGGCGTCGGGGACCCAGTCGCCGCCGGAGCCCGAGTCGGCGTCGGAGCCCGAGTCGGCATCGGGAACGGTGTCGGCAGACATGCCGGTGACCGTATCGTCACTATGCGAACGATTGGTTCCAGAACATTCTGCCCGTCCCTGAAACGGGTGATTAATGGTATGTCGCTCGATCATGTCGGACTTCCGGAGCCGTTGGCGTGAACAGTGAGTCCACATGGACGACCTCGACGACATGGACCACCGGATCGTGACGGCACTCAGAGCCTGCGGCACGGACCCGCGCGTGGCCGGTGCCGCGCGTGCCCTGTCCTGGGCCGGGGAGCACGGAGCGGTGTGGCTCGCGGCGGGCCTCGCCTCGGCCGCCGTGGACGGCACGCGGCGCGCGGCATGGCTGCGCGGCACCGCGCTCACCGCGGGCGCGCACGTCGTCAGCATGGGCCTGAAGCGCGTCGTGCGTCGCCCGCGCCCGGCGCACGTCGTGCCTCTGGTGCGCACCGCCGGCCGGCACTCCTTCCCCAGCTCCCACGCCACCTCGGCCGCGGCGGCCGCCGTCGTCTTCGGCGCGCTCGGCGTCCGCGCGGCCTGGCCGCTCGCCGTCGCGGTGTGTGCCTCTCGGCTGGTCACCGGCGTCCACTACCCCTCCGACGTCGCCGCGGGCGCGGCCCTGGGCGCGCTCACGGCCCGGCTCGGCGCCGACTGGATGCGCGGAGGCATTCGTGACTGACACGGCCGTCCTGCGGCAACGCGCCACCCCCGAACGGCGGCGGGAGCCCGCACCGCCCCGCGGGAAAGCACTCCTGGCCGGCCTGCTCCGGACCGCGCGCCCCCGCCAGTGGGTCAAGAACGTCCTGGTCGTCGCGGCCCCGGCCGCCGCCGGTGAGCTGTTCTCCCGGCACACGCTGACCCGGCTGGCCCTGGTCTTCGTCCTGTTCACCGCCTGCGCCGCCGCCGTCTACCTCGTCAACGACGCCCGCGACGCCGAGGCCGACCGTGCCCACCCGGTCAAACGGCACCGCCCGGTCGCCGCCGGACAGGTCCCGGTGCCGGCCGCGTACGCCGTCGGCGGCGCCCTGGGCGTCCTCGCGCCCCTCGTCGCGGCCTGGCTGTGCCCGCCGCCCGTCGCGGCCCTGCTGACCGCCTACCTCGCGATGCAACTGGCGTACTGCGTCAGCCTCAAGCACGTCCTGGTCGTCGACCTCGCCGTCGTCACCACCGGCTTCCTGATGCGGGCGATGATCGGCGGACTCGCGCTCGGCATCCCCCTGTCGCGCTGGTTCCTCATCACGACCGGCTTCGGCGCGCTCTTCATGGTCGCCGCCAAGCGCTACTCCGAAGCCGTCCAGATGGCCGAAAAGGACGGTGCCACGCGCGCGTTGCTCACCGAGTACACCACCGGCTACCTCCGCTTCGTCTGGCAGCTCGCGGCCGGCGTCGCCGTCCTCGCCTACTGCATGTGGGCCATGGAGGAGGGCGGCGTCCCGCACACCAGCGTGCTGCCCTGGCGCCAGCTGTCCATGGTCGCCTTCGTCCTCGCCGTCCTGCGCTACGCCGTGTTCGCCGACCGCGGTACCGCCGGCGAACCCGAGGACGTCGTCCTGCGCGACCGGGCGCTCGCGCTGATCGGCGTGGCGTGGGTGGCGATGTACGGCCTGGCGGTGGCCAATTGGTAGCCGGACGGCGCGAACTGCTCGGCTTCGCCGCCGTCGGCCTGCTCGCCTACGCCGTCGACCTCGGCCTCTTCACCTGGCTGCGCGGCCCGGCCGGTCTCGGCCCGCTCACCGCCAAGGCCCTCTCCTTCGTCGCCGGCTGCTCCGTGGCCTACACGGGCAACGCGCTGGGCACCTACCGGCACGCCCGGCCGCGGGGCCTGCGCCCGTACGCCGTGTTCTTCGCGGTCAACGCCGCCGGAGCCGCCGTACAGCTGCTGTGCCTGGCCGTCAGCCACTACGGCCTCGGACTCACCTCGCAGCGCGCCGACACGGTCTCCGGCGCGGGAGTCGGCATGCTCCTGGCCACGGTCCTGCGTTTCTGGGGCACAAGAACACTGGTCTTCCGCACCGGCACAGGAACCGGTGACACGACGGGATCATGGACCGGGGCGAGTGGGGGCAGGGTCGGATCATGGACTGGCTGAAGAAGCTCCCCGTGGTGGGCCCGTGGGTGGCGCGGGGGGCGGCCACGCACGCGTGGCGCTCGTACGAGCGGCTGGACCGGGTGAAGTGGAGCCGGCTGGCCGCCGCCATGACCTTCACCAGCTTCGTCGCCCTCTTCCCGCTGCTCAGTCTGGCCGCCGCCGTCGCCGCCGCCACGCTCAGCGAGGACCAGCAGGGCAGGCTCCAGGACACGGTCGCCGAGCAGATTCCCGGCATCGCCGACAAGCTGAACATCCAGGGCCTGATCGACAACGCCGGCACCGTCGGCCTCATCGCCGGCGCCCTGCTGCTCTTCACCGGCATCGGCTGGGTCGACGCCACCCGGGGCTGCCTGCGCGCCGTCTGGGAGCTGCCCGACGAGGAGGAGAACCCGGTGGTGCACCGGGCCAAGGACGCGGGCGTCCTGATCGGTCTCGGCGGCGCGCTCCTGGTCACCGTCGGCATCTCCACCGTCGCCTCGGCCATGGTCGGCTGGATCATCCGACAGCTGGGCATCGCCGAGGGCGGCTTCGGCGGGGTGCTGCTCCACGTCGCCGCGTTCGTCGTCGCCGTGCTCGCCGACTTCCTCCTGCTGCTGTACGTCCTGACCCTGCTTCCCGGCGTCCAGCCCCCGCGCCGCCGCCTGGTGGTGGCCGCGCTGACCGGCGCGATCGGCTTCGAGCTGCTGAAACTGCTGCTGAGCGGCTACATGCAGGGCGTCGCCGCCAAGAGCATGTACGGGGCCTTCGGAGTCCCCGTCGCCCTGCTGCTGTGGATCAACTTCACCTCGAAGCTGGTGCTGTTCTGCGCCGCCTGGACGGCGACGGGGAGCAAAGAGGAGGAGCTGACGGAGACGGACGGAGCGGACGTCACGGGCGCGTCCGGCGACGGACCAGGTCCGGCAGCGGCCACTTCCGGTTGACCAGGAACGCACCGCCCGCGAGCAGGACCAGCAGCCCGGCGGTGATGCCGGCCGCGACGCCCACGCCGCTGGAGCCGTTCGCGGCAGGGGCCCCCGCCACCGGCTTCGCGCCCGCCGCGCCCTTCCCGGTGCCACCGGCCTCCCCGGAGGCGCTCGGACCGGGTCGCGGGCTCGCCTGAGCGGCGCTCCTCGGCGGCACCAGCTCACCCACCGGCTCCACCTTGCCGGCCGCCTGGAAACCCCAGTCGAAGAGGCGGGCGGTCTCCTTGTAGACCTCGTTGCTCTCGTCCTTCTTCGGGTTCATGACCGTGACGAGCAGCACTTTGCCGCCCTGCTCGGCGACGCCCGTGAAGGTGTTGCCCGCGTTGGTGGTGTAGCCGTTCTTCACGCCCGCGATACCCGGATAGACGTCCACGCCCGATCCGCCGGCGAGCAGCCGGTTGGTGTTCTGGATCTCGAAGTCCTCGCGGGACGTCTTGCCCTTCTTGTCCTTCTTCGTCTCGCCCGGGAACTTCGCGCGGACCGTCGAGGCGTACTCGCGGAAGTCCTTCTTCTGCAGTCCCGAGCGGGCGAAGAGCGTCAGGTCGTACGCGGAGGAGACCTGCCCCGGCGCGTCGTAACCGTCGGGGCTGACCACGGTCGTGTCGAGGGCCTGGAGTTCCTCGGCGTGCTCGTTCATGTCCTCCACGGTCCTGTCGACACCGCCGTTCATCGCGGACAGCACGTGCACCGCGTCGTTGCCGGAACGCAGGAAGACGCCGAGCCACAGGTCGTGGACGGTGTAGGTCTCCTCCTCCTTGATCCCGACCATGCTGGAGCCGGCGCCGATGCCCGCGAGGTCCGAGGAGGCGACCTTGTGCTCGGTCGTCTTCGGCCACTTCGGCAGCAGCGTGTCGGCGAACAGCATCTTCAGCGTGCTCGCCGGGGCCAGCCGCCAGTGCGCGTTGTGCGCGGCGAGCACGTCGCCGGACTCGGCGTCGGCCACGATCCACGAACGGGCGGTGAGGTCCTTCGGCAGCACGGGAGCCCCGCCCGCCAGGTCCACCTGCGTCCCGGGCTTCCCGAGCCGCGCGCCGCCCACGGCCGACATCGACGCGGGCGGAGTCACCGACGGACTGGCCGACGGACTGGCCGAGGTACCGGGCGTAGTACTGGCCGACGGGTTCGCCGTCGGGCTCGGGGCGGCGAGCGCGGTGGGCGAGAGGAGCGCGAGAGCGGACAGCGCGGCGGAGGCGACCAGCAGGGATCGCATGACGGCCTTCTGGGGTGCGGGCACGAGCGAGAACGTACCCCCCGGGAGCGGGCCGCTCCCACCCCCCTCCCCACCCCGGGCACGGATCCGGACACGGGGCGGCGATACTGAAGGCATGAAGCTCAGCCGCCCCGTCTCCTGGTTCCTGCTCGCTTTCGGGGTGTGGAGCTGGATCATCTGGATCACTTTCGTCAAAAATCTGATCAAGGACAGCAGCGGGCTCGCCTTCGAGGACGGCGACCCCACGGCGTACTTCTGGGTGCACCTGCTGCTCGCCGTCGTCTCCTTCGTATTGGGGACGGTCGTCGGGGGCATCGGGTTGCGTTCGGTGCGCGTACTGCGCCGAAGGTCATAGACGTCAAGGACGTCACAACCGAGGGGATACGACGGCATGGTGGTCGTCTTCGCGCTTGTCGCGGTGGCAGTGGTGAGCGTGCTCGTGGCGGCCAACTGGTACGTGTGGCGGCGCCTGTTCCGCGACACGACCCGGGGCCCCGGGCCCGCGCGTCGTATCGGCGCGGTGGTGATCGCCGGGGGCTGGTTGCTGGCCGTCGGCACGATGGTCGCCGGGCGCGCGGGCGCGCCCTTCTGGCTCGAGCGGGTCCTGGCCTGGCCGGGCTACCTGTGGCTGGCCCTGTCCCTCTACCTGCTGCTGGCGCTGCTCGTGGGCGAGGCCGTCCGCCCGCTGCTGCGGCGGTTCCTGGAGCGGCGGGCGGCCGGGCGGCGGGCGGCCGCGGAGCCGGAGCCGACGCCGCAGCCGCTGAGCGCTCCGGCCGTCGACACGGAGCGCATACCGGCCGGAACGGCCCCGCCCAGGACAGCCGAGGAGTCCGGAACGGGCGAGGAGCCTGAGACAGCGGGGAAGGCCGAGGTACCTGGGGCTGAGGCATCTGCAGCACCTGGAGCACCTGAAGCACCTGATGCGCCGGCCCCCGGCGCGACCGACGACGGCATGTCCGAGCGCCTCGCCCTCCCCTCCCGCCGCCTCTTCGTCTCCCGCGTCGTCGCCGGTGCCGCCGCCGCGGCGGCCGTCGGGACGGTCGGCTACGGGACGTACGGCGTGCTGAACGGCCCGACGGTGAAGCGGGTCACCCTGCCGCTGGCCAAGCTCCCGCGCGCGGCGCACGGCTTCCGTATCGCCGTGGTCAGCGACATCCACCTCGGCCCGGTGCTCGGCCGGAGCTTCGCGCAGACGGTCGTCGACACGATCAACTCCACGCAGCCCGACCTCATCGCCGTGGTCGGCGACCTGGTGGACGGCAGTGTGAAGGACCTCGGCCCGGCGGCGGCCCCGCTCGCGCAGCTGAAGGCCCGGCACGGCGCGTACTTCGTCACCGGCAACCACGAGTACTTCTCCGGCGCCGAGCAGTGGGTCGACGAGGTACGGCGGCTCGGCCTGATCCCGCTGGAGAACGCCCGTACCGAGCTGCCCCACTTCGACCTCGCCGGCGTCAACGACGTGGCGGGCGAGGACGAGGGCCAGGGCCCCGACTACGCCAAGGCCCTCGGCGACCGGGACCGGACGCGTGCGTGCGTGCTCCTCGCCCACCAGCCGGTGCAGATCCACGACGCCGTCGACCACGGCGTGGACCTCCAGCTCTCCGGCCACACCCACGGCGGCCAGCTCTGGCCCGGCAGCCTCCTCGCCGGCCTCGCCAACCCCACCGTCGCGGGCCTGGAGCGCTACGGCGACACCCAGCTGTACGTCAGCCGCGGCGCGGGCGCCTGGGGCCCGCCCACGCGCGTGGGAGCGGAATCGGACGTCACGGTGATCGAACTCGCCTCGCCGAAGGCCTAAGACCTGCCCCGCGGCCCCTCCTCGGGGACGACGGCGTCCCCAGGTGGGTCCTCGGGAACGTCCTCGGGGGGCGCCGTCCGCTTCGCCGGGTCCGGGAGCGCCCTGGTCATCCCGGGCAGGAAGTCCGTGAACAGTTCGTGCACTTCGCGCACCAGCGGGCGCAGTACCCGGAAGCGGGCCAGCGCGACGCCCCGCGCGGTGAGCCGGGCGCCGCGTTCGGCGAGGCGGTAGCTGCGCTCGCGCCCCTCCGTCCGGTCGAAGATCCAGTACAGGACGAGGCCCATCTGGGAGAGCCACATCAACTCCGGCAGGATGTCGCGCAGTTCCGCGGGCACCTTGGTCTTCGCCCCGGCGAGCACCTGCCGGTGGACGCCGATGGCCTCCACGCGCGCGTGCTCCGACTCCGGGGAGAAGGGGCTGAGCGGGCTGTCCGGGTCGGCCGCGTTCTTGAAGAACTGCACCGCGAACTCGTGGTACGGGGTCGCGATGTCCAGCCAGACCTTCAGCACGCCCGCCAACCGTGCCTCCAGGTCGGTCTCCCGGGCCAGGACCTCCCGGACCGCCGCCTGGTGCTCGGCGGCGATCCGGTCGTAGAAGCCCTGGATCAGGTGCTCCTTGCCGGCGAAGTAGTAGTACGCGTTGCCGACGGAGACCCCGGCCTCCTGGGCGATGGCCCGCATGGTCGTCCGGTCGTAACCGCGTTCCTGGAAGAGCCGCATGGCCGTCTCCAGGATCAGCGCGCGGGTCTGCTCGGACTTGCTGAGGGGGGCTCCGTCGCCGGGGCCGTCGTTCTTCGCAGGCACGGGAGTGAGCCTAACGACTGGCACAGGCGCCGTCGTCGCAGCCCGGTCCGGTGTACAGCCATCCGACGCCGGGGTCGTACACCCATCCGTCGGCCCTGCGGTAGGCCCGGCCGCCGAACTGCCCGCCCCGCCACTTGGCGGCGGCCAGGACGGCGCCCCGGGCCAGCGCGGCCCCGGTGGGCGTGCTGAGCCGGTGGGCGAGCGGACGGTGCTCCCGCAGCGCCCACAGGACGACGACCCAGGCGGCGGCGCCCCGGTAGACCTGGCCGGCGTCGCCCACGGCGGTGACCTCGTCGAGGGTGGTGGCGTGGTCGAGGCCGGGGAAGCGCCGCCGCGCCTCGTCGGACCCGGCCGGGACCAGCTCCAGCGGCACCAGCCGCCGCTGCCGCAGCAGCCAGTCCCGTACGTGGGCGCACAGGGGGCACTCGGCGTCGTAGAGGACGGTCAGCCCGCGCACCGGGGCGGCGGCCGCCCCGGGAACGCGCGCCGTCGCCGGCGTCCGTGGCATCGGTTCAGGCCCCGGCCGTCGGGGCGGCCCAGCCCTGCGGCGGGACCGGCGGGATCTGCTCCCGCTCCATCATCCCGCGCCGCCGGATCCGGTTGAGGACGTACACGTTGCCCAGGTGCATCACGCCGAGCACCAGGAGCACCACGCCCAGCTTGGTCGAGAGCGCCTCGAAGATCTGGCGGGTGTCGGCGATGGTCTCGTCACCGCTCAGGTAGAGGGCGACGAAGCCGAGGTTGACGAGGTAGAAGCCGACCACCAGGAGGTGGTTGACGGCGTCGGCGAGCTTCTCGTTGCCGTGCAGGACGTCGGCTAGGAAGACCCGGCCGTTGCGGCTGAGCGTGCGGGCCACCCAGATGGTCAGACCGATGCTGACCAGCAGGTAGATGACGTAGGCGATGACGGTGCGGTCCATGCCCCACCCCTCCTTGAACGCGTTCAAAACGCTGACGGGAGAGACTGTAGACCTGCTTTTGAACGTGTTCAACTCGTGAGGGGGGTGGTCCGCGTCACGGGCGTCGGCCGAGCTCCGGCCGCTTGGAGTAGTCCGTGAGTCCGATGACGTTGCCCCACGGGTCGGCGAACTCGACGGTCCAGCCGGTGGCGACGGGGAAGGATTCGTCGAGCGGCACCACTCCCGCGTCGCGCAGCGCCCGGGCCGCGGTGCGGGCGTCCGGCACCTCCAGCCACACCCGCGCGGACGGCCACATCGGTGGCCGCCGCCCGAATTCCTCCTCCACCCGCAGCAGGATGCCGGGCGTCTCGCCGCCGGCCTTCAGCAGCGCGATCCCGGCCTCGTCGAGCCGGAAGGCGACCGGGAATCCGGCCCGCTCGTAGAAGCCGACGGCCTCGCCGAGGTCCCCGACGGGCAGCAGCACGTTGTCGAACCCGAGCAGTTCGTACGACTCATGATCTGACATGACGTCACATTAGGTGCGTACGGCGCGAAGTGGGGCGGACCCGCGGCGGGGCGGCGACCGGGTCACCCGCCCGGACGGACGGCCGCTCCCGGACCCGGCT